>JAFGQK010000398.1 GCA_016935735.1 Spirochaetales bacterium
CTCCTTATTATATTGATTATAAAGGCTATGCCTTTCAGATTCTTTTGATTTAGAAAAAGCCACCTGCTCCGCAGTTGGTCTTTTACTTCATCTGCCTTTGAAATACAGCAAAGATGCTATAGCTATCTGACACGCTCCTTACGTATTTTCTCCCTTTCCAGTTGATAATCTTCTGCGGTTGTTGCATAGTATTTCAGGCCAATTTCCCGGTTGAATTTTTCCCGGCTGTACTTTTTATAAAATTCTTTCCAGCAGGAGATATATCCGGAAAGCAATGCATCCTCACTCATTTGTTTTGGCTTAAATACTACATGCGAACCATTATAATTTTCCCAGGTTTTGTCTATCAGACGCTCTTCTGCCAGAAGTTGTTTCATAAAAGGCGTTTCCGGGTATGGCGTTGCTAAAAAGAACTCGGCTACTTTAATATCTGCCTTATCTGCATACTCGAGTGTCCGGTCGAAAATACCGGGATCATGAAAATCAAATCCTATTCCAAAAGATGCAAAAACTTCTATCCCGCTATTGATTATTCTTTTTGTTGCTGTATAAATTTCATTATCACCTTTTTTGCCTAAACCATCTTTTGAAAGCTGACAAAAACCATATACGGTATATAGCTGTTTACACCCCGCCTTTTGTGCTAATGCCAGCAACTCTTCATCATTTGCCATCATGGCCAATGATCCGGAGATATAAAAAGACTTCTGGATACCTTTATCTATTAATTGTTGAAATAATTTTTTTGCATATGTCGCCTTCCCGAACAACAAATGATCGTCGGCAAAATAGAAAATCTCACAATTAAGGGAAGAGATTTCATCTATCACCTCACGTAGCGGGCGGAACCGCATGTGCCTGCCATAGCAAGCCGGGATAATACAACATTGGCAATTGAATGGACAACCCCGGGCAGTTTGAATTACATCCATGGAAATATACCCTTTTTTCTCGAACAGATCGCGCCTGGGGTGCACCTGGTTCAGTAACATTCGCGGCAATTCGTCCTGGTCTTGTGAATATCGTTTTTTCCCTGATTTATTTTTTAAATCCTTAAGAAAGACAGGCCATGTTTGTTCTGCTTCACCCACAATTACCGTATCTGCATGATCACTTGCTTCCTCACACATAAGTGATGGATGGCTCCCACCCATGACAACTTTTTTGCCTGCTGCCCTGAATTTATCTGCAATTGCATATGCACGTGTTGCCTGGGGTGTAAACGCCGTGATTGCAATAAGATCAGCATCCGTCTGGTAGTTGATTGTATCCAGGTGATCATCGATTAATTCGACTTCATGCTCCGGGGGGGTTAAGGCCGCGACTGTCGTAATGCCGATAGAGGGCATATTAAAGTCACCTATATGATACCCGGACAGGGAATCGATTAATTCGGGTCTGGATTCTAGAAATTTTTTCCATTTTGGAAATATGAATAAAATTTTCATAATTCAATCTCAATCCCTTTTAAAAATAAATTCTTAACAAACTTTTTCAGTTTTTCGTTCTTCTATTAATTCGTCAACGACATTATATACTTTTTTCAGATTGATAAATTCAGCCAGTTTCTCCTCTTCTATTTTAATATCAAATTCCTTCTCAAGCCTGGCCAGCATTTCCAGGGCCAGCATTGAATCGATATCCAATTCCTCGATAAAATGTGTTTCATCCTGGATTTTTTCCTTTTCGATTTCTGCAACATCTGCAATAATTTCTCTAATTGCTTCGTGAAGTTCCTGCTTTGTCATAATAGCCTCCTTCAAATTATTAAGTAGTTTTACTCTTATAAATAATAGTCGATACTATATAATTGCCGGAATTAGCAACACCGGCAGTACCATACCCCCATGGAGTCCAATGCCCTACTTTATAAAAATTCTCTAAAACATTATCTTCCGGATCAAAATCAAAAAAGATTTGATCGGGAGTTTTTTCCCAGCCATACCCGGCCCCTTTCGTATTAAAGGTATATTTCTTATTCGTCATCGGTGTGGCGCTTTCAATTATTTCTATATGAGGAATAAGCTCCGGGTACTTTTTTCCCAGTTTTACTAATATTTTTTCTGTTAATTCTCTTTTACATTTTTCCCAATCTTTTATTTCACTGAATTGATAGGGGAATTCAGTCATGACCTGAACAATCTGCTTGCCCCCGGGTGCCAAAGATTTATCAAAAAGAGTGGGAATATAAATATATAAAGGGCTGTTCCCGGGTAAATTAAGATTATAAGATTTATAATGCCAGCCATGGATTTTTTCGATTCCGGGAAAATCCTTTACACCCAAAAAGAGCAGGAAAAAATTAAGACTGGGTCTCATCTTTTTGAATCTTTCCAGGTAGGTGTGATTAAGTTTGGTGGAATCCATTAAATCATAATATGTATGATTCAAATCGGCATTAGATATTATTATATCCGATAATACCGTGGTATTATTTTCAAGTATAACTCCATTAACTTTTTTATCATCATGTACTATTTTCTTTACCTGGCATCGTAATTTAACTTCACTCCCGTTTTCCCTTATTCTCGCCACCAGGGCATCACTTAATTTTTGTGCACCCCCTTTTACCAGCCATGCGCCATCGATTATATAGCTTCCCATTGTCAAAAACATAGAGAAAAAAGAAACTTTCGCCGGGGGGAGTCCAACGTAACCCCATTGGCATGAAAGGATCGTTTTTAGTTTATTGTCATTAAAAAAACTGTCCAGTAATTCCTGGAAGGTGCCTTTTAACTCTCCATTAAAATAGGGATTTGAAAGCTGTCCCCTTAAGAAATAACGGTAACTACCGCGAAATATTTTCAAGTACTGTTTGATATTTTCTTTCTCGGCGGGGAATTCCCTTATTAAAAAGTCCTGGTAAGATTCCAGGTCCCCGGGGATGAAATATGTCCGGTCCGGGAAATGAATATGGTCCATAGGATTTAAACGAATAAAATCCACATCAACTTTCAGCCTGGTAAATAATCTTCCCAGGGATACATTCTTGTTTCCGATAGCCCCCATAAGATGGGCGCCGGGACTGAAAATAAAACCTTTCCTTTTAAATGATGTACAATAACCTCCCGGGTATGAATGCTTTTCCAGTACCAATACGTTGAATCCGGCTTTTGAAAGCATGCCGGCCGTTACCAATCCTCCAATTCCCGATCCGATTATTATAACATCGTATTTCTTTCCCATTATTACCTTCTATCCTTATTATTCTATACTTTCTTTCTTTATAATTATTGATGAATTATTTCCATTACATGAAAAATTGTTTATCATTGCATTAGTTACCGGTTTCCGAACAGCTTCCCCGGGAATGATAAATTGTGCATGACTGCCGCTATAATTAATATTCGGGGGTATGAAATTATATTTCATCGCACAAAGCGTAGATGCAATTTGCATTGCACCGGAAGCCCCATAACATTCCCCGATCATGGATTTAATAGAACCGGTATATACTTTATCCGGCATCCCGGAGAAAATCTTTTCCAGGGCAGCCATTTCCATTTTATCCCCCCGGATATTTCCGTTTGCACTGGCAGAAACATAATCAATATCAGATGGGGAAGATAATCCGGCATCCTGCAAAGCATTTTCCATAGCAGCCACGGCACCTTCCGCTTCCGGGTTGTATTGTATCTGGCCATAAGGATCGAAAGCAGTGCCATATCCCTGGAGACTGGCGATAATCCGGGCATTTCGTTGTTTTGCATGTTCATAAGTTTCCATTATAAAGATCGCACACCCTTCACCCAACGATACCCCGTTTTTACTCATATCAAAGGGGGTACACATTCCTGTGGAGGACAACAGATTAAGTTTTTCAAACCCGACTAACAACGGTAATGATAATTCCTCGCATCCCCCGACAGCGACAATATCTGCCATACCATATTCCATTAATGTTTTTGCATACCCAATTGCGTCCAGGGATGCAGAAAATCCTGTCGAGATAGTGGAACTCAAACCCATTATATTATTATGAATATTTACTTCACTGGTGGGCGAATTAATCACTGTATTTAAAAAATCCATAGGATTTACTTTATTCGGTCCCTGGCTGATCATCGTTTTACCGAAATTATCGATACTCCATAAACTCCCGAATGCTGTTCCCAGTATTACTCCAAATTTCTCCAGATCATGCATGTTCTCTTTAAGTGAAGCATTTTCTAAAGACAATTGTATGGTTGATAATGCAAGCAGGGTGCTTCTATCAAAATATTTTATCTTTTTTGTCTTCAAAATTTGTTCAGGGTCAAAATTATCTATTTCACAGGCATATTTACACATACCTTCCGGAACATCAAAAATGGAAATTTCTTTAATACCACACTGCCCTGTTTCCAGGGATCCGGCAAATGCATTTTCTCCAATACCAATAGATGAAATAACTCCCATACCGGTGAAAACAATTTTTTTATTCATTATTTTCCTTTCTCATTGAATTTACTTCTCATTAAATTTGCTAATCAAGAGGGTTGAATCATTTGCTCCAAATGCATATGCATTGGAAATGGCATAGTTCACTTTTTTTTCCCTCGCTTTATTGGGAACATAATCCAGATCGCAAAGGGGATCCTTTTCTTCATAATTGATGGTAGGCGGAATAATACCATTATTAATAGTACCTATGCAGCTGATAGCCTCTATAGCACTTGCAGCACCCATGGTATGACCAATCATCGATTTAATCGAGCTGATTGGGATATCATAGGCGAGATCTTTAAAGACCTCTTTATAAGCAATTGTTTCCGCAGCATCATTTGCAGGAGTACCTGTTCCATGAGCATTTATATAATCAATATCGTTTACAGATACTTTTCCGGCTTTAAATGCTTTATGCATCGCGTGAATAGCCCCTATCCCTTGCGGGTGAGGTCTATTCATGTGATAGCATGAACAGCTTAATCCATAACTTATGATTTCTGCCAATATATGAGCATTTCTCTTCCGGGCATGGGAGAGAGTTTCCAGGAGTAAGATGCCGACTCCTTCACTCACAATCATACCCTTCCGGTTTTTATCGAAAGGCTGGCACTTTTCAGGGGCTATTGAGAATAACCGGTTAAATCCGGCGAATGCCATTTTTGAGAACGCATCCACACCACCAGCAAAAATAACATCCGCTTTTCCTGCCTGCAATAAATTCAGTGCATATCCGATCGCATAATTGCCGGAGGCGCATGCGGTAGGAATAATAATATTCGGGCCTTTGATTTCCAGCTCATTGGCCAAATTCGCAGGAATCATTCCGCAGGGATACTGGTATATGAGATTTACCGGTATATGATCCATACCTTTATGAACCCATGCCTCATCAATCTCTTCTATTACCTGTGGTTCGCCGGACGTTGTGCCTAACGAAACTCCTATTTTACCCGGATTTAATTTATTAAAATCCAATCCTGATTGTTTGATTGCCATCTTCGCAGCAGCAATCGCCAACTGTGATGCCCTCCCGATATTTTCTATCTTTAACCTGGTGATATATTCACCTGGCTGGAAATTCAATATTTCACCCCCAAAGTGTGTACGAAAAAGAGACGTATCAAACGAGTTAATTTCCCGAATACCATTAACTCCTTTAATTAAAGAATCCCAGAAAATATCGAATGTTTTTCCGATAGGCGATAGTATCCCTACCCCTGTTACTACAACACGTTCCATAAAATTTCCTTTTTAAATTGTCCTCTTTATATTTCGATACAATACCACATAATAAATTTATTTCAATGAATTCCCTTCATTTTTTTAAAAAAATGGCATTACGTCTTCCTGGTCGATAAGACTGTCATTCCGGGGAATGACAGTTGTATGAAAATATTTTTTTGTTGTTATAATATTGTTTCCGATTCTTATCTTTTTTGTACAATAGTGGAACCAGGGTTAGTGAGGTTACCAATATCAACCATGAAAAATCTTAATAATACCTCTCATTCCCGGATTTAACGATCTCCATGGTAAAATCGAGTTCTGCTTCCTCACTGATGATATTCCTGCACGAAAAGTTTTGGTGTAAATTCCTTAAATACTATTGGATTTTTGCAAAAGACTCATTGATCGTAATGATTAAAATCATTAATAACACCCCCACCTGTTCGGGTGGGAATTCGAAAACAGGCAAAACTACTTGACATAAAAAATAGAACCACTGAATACACGGAAAACACTGAATGAAGAAGAAGAG
>JAFGQK010000048.1 GCA_016935735.1 Spirochaetales bacterium
CAAGAATACCGGTTGCATATAGATCGTTAAGAACACATACTTTTACTAAAATATCCGGGAAATGGGTATTCTTTGGAAAAGCAGTGAAAACATGTTTCACTGCAACTTCTGCTTTTGAATACCTTGGATGTGTTTCCATTATTTTTATAGCTTCTTTTATAATTTTTTTATCAAGGAGGTCTTTCAATTCGTATGCCATCACCAGTCAAACTCCTTGAATTCTTTTAATTGGTCACCTGGTACTTTACTATTGTGTTTTTCATGATATTTCTTTATAAACCATATCCAGATATTTCTTGTTATTTGCATAAACCTTTTAAGTTTTTCTTTTGTCAAAATGCTGGCAATTTCATCCAGTTTTTTTCTATCCGGATGTTTTAATAGATTTCGATAAAAAACAAATAACTCCTCAAAATCTCTGAAATAATCCGGCCTAGCATTATGCAAACCCCATTTTTTTATCATATCAAATAGTTCGGGAGTTTTACTATCATTTATTTTTTCAAAATTCACAGCAAAAAGGAATGTCAAACTGTTGCCTAAAGCGATAACAATCAAAATCATATCAGAAAGATCAGGATAATCTGTTTTTTTAATTAAGGAGAAGTACTTAGTTTTTGCATCTATCCAAAAAGCCAATTGAATATTAGTAAAAGGTTGATCAATTTGGTCTTCATTATTCAATACTGCCCAATTTTGATTTTTAATATTAGTAACCGCTGTTGTAGCCGAAGCTACTTTACAGAATCCTATTTTTCCATTATTTGTATTGTCTTCCATTCATCAATCCTTGACCAATGCCTTCTCTATAACTTCTTTTATGCTACTTACCGGGGTAAGCACTAATTCCTCTTTCATATAATCCGGCAAGTTTTCCGTTTCCTGCAAATTATCTTCAGGTAATATTACTTCTTTTATTCCGGCATCATAAGCTGCACGAACTTTTTGTTGTATTCCTCCAACCGGAAGTACCTTGCCCATAATGGTGATCTCACCGGTCATGGCCAGGTCGTTTCTTACCGGTATGTTCTTCAGTGCGGATACAATTCCCGTGACAATCGTTATCCCTGCAGATGGTCCTTCTTTCGGAATACCCATAAATGTTGCCAAAACAGCCACATCATAATTGTCCCGCCATTCGCTGTTAATGGCAAGATCACTGTGTCTAGCCTTTATATATTGGGCTGCTGCCTCAATACTTTCTCTCATGACTCTTTGAATCGAACCTAATGGTACGATCCTTCCGCTTCCTTTTGTGGCCTGCATCTCAAAACGGAGAATACATCCGTGATCTCCTGAAACAGCTAAGCCAAGGACTTCACCAACTGAGGGTTTTTCCGGCAGGCTGACTTTCTGGATTCGATCTGCATCCGGAAGTTCCGGTGTAATCTTTTTACCGGAGGATTGAATATGCACACCAAGTTTTATCCGGTCATATTCTCCCGGAGCAATAAGATGAAGTTGATCTCTCACTCGCTGCCGCAACTCACAGGAGAGCAGGAGTAATTCCTTCAACTCTTCATCGGAAACATTTCCATCCGGATACAGGAGTTTTAACAACCCTGATAGAATTTTAAATACGGCCCGTTGGTCTCTACCGGAAATCCCATGTTCGGTTTTTGCCAGGTCAATTAAAGTAAACCGGGAACGAACTTGACCCAGGATATCAATTTTTCTCAGTTCATGCAGAATCTCACAGAAATAGTCTGTTATAAAACCGTAATCCCTGGAATAACTCTGTGGTGAAAGTTTGGGAACCTCCCAACCGGGCAGGTAAGCATGCAATCGATCCAGAAATGCAATCACCTGCAAAAAATCCGGGAGAGGTTCGAAAAGATGGTAATACTTCTCATGCGGTAATGTTCCCTGTACGTCAATGTTGCCGACAAAAACAAGACTCCCGAAAGCAAGTATCTCCTTTTTTCCCCTGCTAAACTTGGCGTCCTGCATATACCCCTGCATAATACTCACAAAAGCTTTGGGATCCGTAAAGTTGGTATTTGCAATTTCGTCAAAAACTACCGCATCCCGTGTACCGACTTCTCCGATTTTACCGGAATTTAAATTGATGAATAATTGAGCAGGTGTAGCCTTTCCTCCCGAAAGTACATGGGCATAATAGGATATGTTCCTGAAAAGATAGGTCTTTCCTGTTTCTCTGGGAGCCAACTCTATCATATTCACATTTGTTTCTATAAGAGGTATACATCGGCAAAGATAGAGAAGTTTTTGACGTCTGTTCATCTTTACCGAATTCAGCCCGCAGGAATTGATGAGAATATCGATCCATTCCTCAGAAGTAAATTCTTTTCGTTTCCCGATATATTCATCTGTATTGATAATGCTGATCTGGAAGGGAGTAAATGCCGTTATTTTAAAGGGTCTGATCTTTTTATTGTGAACTTCCATTTCGTCATAGGTCAGGTCGATTGTTCCCCACATGCCACCGGAAAGCAGCATAGGGTATTGCCTGACAATACTTTCCGGTATATTCACAAAACTTTCGTTTATAGCCGAAATTGTAGCCCAGTATTTGTCTTCGGTTTCTACCAGTCGAACTTCCATATTAGCAATAATCGAATGCTGCCGGTTTTCCCGTATAAAGTGCCGTATTTTCTCTGCCTCGGCACCATGGACAAAAGTCTCCTTTAGTCTGCGAACGACCTTTTCCATATCCTCGTGAAAGGTTTCCTCCGCACAATAATTGTCAATCAGATATTCGAGCACATAACGGGGAAATTCATCTACACCTGTATTAATCGTATGTTCTTTATTTACAACTTTTCCGCTGAATATTGTTTTTAACTTATCGTTCATAGTATTTCCTTCTATTTTTTACCATTTGTACCGGAACGTATTACCATTCTAACGCACACCTGATAATCCTCTTCAACTCCTATTTGGAGGTCTTCCGGAAGATTACTCGGATTAAGTCCGCCCTTTTCATATAATAATTTACCCTCTTCGAACAATCCGGAACGTTTGCAATTTCGTATCCATTCGGCCAGTGTCGCATCATTCGGCCGGTCTTTTTCAGATACTGCTACTCCCTGCTCAAGCATAGACAGATATTTTTTCACTTTCCGGTTAGTGCCTTTGGCACGGATTTGTGCCTTTAGTTCTTCTTCCTCTTTTGTTACCGGCAGACGGTAGGTCCCTGTTTCGGTTTTGTAAAAATAATCGAGTAACCAGTCGCTTAATGATCGCCTCGGTTTGTCCATGACCGTATAAATATAGAATTCGAATAAATCACTGTAATGGACACCTTCGTGTCCAGGATTCTCGGAAAGCCATTTTTTCATAAACTTGCTTATATCCCTGAAAGCATTATCTTCCTTGACTGTTTCCGCTTTGTCAATAACAGTAAGTTCTGATTCCTTCAAATACCACCGGCTTCTATTGGCGTTGTGTTCTTTGATTTCCTCTGCTACGATTTTCAGGATTTCCTCAAAATTATGGGCTTCCATCTGACCTGCCCTGACCATCCGGCTTACCACTTCATCATAAATTCTGTCTATAGGTGAACCAGGACTTTCCGTCAAATAATCACGGATAATGGTTATGATTTTTTCTCTGAAGGTTACCTGGTTTTCGTCACCAGTTATTGTTAAAGTAGATGTTATTTCACCAGGTTTGGGTTTTCTGAAGTTGATGACGAGGTCTCGTTTTATTACTTTATCAGCTGTTTTTTGATTATATGATTTCTGTCCAGTATCTATAAAAAGAGCTGAATCTGTTTTTTCAATAATAAAGCCAGCTTTTGCCATTATATCCTGGATTAATGACCATGTACCTTCAGATGTGTCGTGATAGCAAAGAGAAATACATCTACCTGGTTTTAAGACTCGAAGACATTCTGATAATGCTTGTTCCATCATATTTGCCCAATCTATTTCTGTTTTCCCCCGAATTTCATTTACAATTATTTCTTCATGATGCCAATGAGTATCATAACCAAGCCACGCTTCCCATACAAAATTCAGTTCACCATATTGTTCTGTTCCTGCATAAGGTGGATCAGTAAAGATATAGTCTATAGAATTACTTTTTATGTTCATCTTACACGCATTCTCGGTTGAAACATATATTTTAGGCAAAGTTATTTTTAATAATTGGTTCCACCCAGAATTTAGTAACTTAAATTTATTCTCAAAAGTTCTCCAACTGTTTGTGCATCGATAAATTTGTGGAATATAGTATGTACCTTTCAGGAACCCTAATCTATCTCGATTTGTTGTCATTCTGCTTAAATTAAGAAGTATAGAAGTCCAGCAAAAAGTTATAGCATCAATGATGAACTTATTTTCAAACATTTGTAGTTTGTTTTTTATAATACCTAATGCCCATAAATTCCGCTTTGTAAAAAGTTCATCTACAGTTCGGAAATTACTAGTCCCAGCACGCCATTTCACTCCCCAACACTCTTGGGCATCCGGAGCATGCATCATCCTATCAGTCGGATACCAATAAGGTATCTTTTTTTCATCAATATCCTTTAACTTTGTAAAATCATATTTCTTGAAAAACTCTTGCTTCTTTTTATCATCATCATTATGTCTTCGTTGGTCCTTAGCAGGTTTACATCCGTTTTTACAAATATAACAAATCATTACTGGAATAGCCCCGAACTTTTCACTCCGGGTACTAATTTCCTCAACTATTCCTTTTTTATAACAATAAGGACATACTGTTATTTTCTTTGGTTTACCAGCTTTAGTTTTACCCTGTTCTTCAATACAGTCAAACAAAGGAATCTTTTCCAAACAGCGGGTACATTGAAAAACCTGGGAATAAACTGTATAAGCGGTTGTAGCCTTCCCCCCACACCTGTCGCATCTTGTTTCATAAAGCCAGTCAATTTCCGGTTTAACCTTTCTCTTTAATTCTTCAAACGCCTTTTGAAGTTCATCCGTATCAACCGGAGTACAGTAATTTTTAGTAATAAAAGTTGCTGCAGGACTCCTATCTATGGCGATTGCTTTTCGTCCTTCCATAAGAGCAGCCAGGGCAGTGCCACCGGATCCACAGAAAGGATCCAGCACGAGATCGCCTGCTTTTGTGTAATGAAGTATGTATTGTCTAATGGCATCATGAGGTTTTTTCGACCAGTAGGTATGCATGTTATAAATAGCCGTTGCCTTTGTCGTTTCTATGGGTTTATCAAAAGGGGGGATATCGTAATCATCATTTTCAGGATCATAGGGGTTTTCCTTCAGATGTTCCTCGACGAATTTCTTTAAATTCGGGTTCGGCTGATCCCCGGAATAATATCCTTTCGGCATTTGAGGTATTTCTTTTTTAAAAAGTTCCTGTTGGTCAGGATTGCCCTTATGTTGCATTGCCATACCTTACCTCATGGTTTTCGGTTTTAAGCCAAGGATATTTCCCAATCTGGATGATATTCCTCTGCGTTGCAGCCGTTCGGGATTTATTCGAATATTAAATCGTATGGTCTGCGATTTTCTGAACGATTTCCCATTCAGTTTATAATGGATACTCATCGTAAGATTTCTTTCGATCTTTTCACTTTTTCGTTCTTCATCTGATAAATCTTCCGGTTCCGGCTTTATTTTATATGATATATTGATTCCTTTTTCAGATATATAAAGGATATGGGGATCCAATACTTTTTGGTTCATTCCTGATCCCCAGTGACCTTCGACGGTAATTCTAATGTCCTTATCAATACTCTTACCTAAACAGGAGATATGCATTCTGTATTCTGCCTGTTCTCCTTCAAGGATTTCTGACGGCCCCTCGATTCTGCTTAATGAAAAAATCCCTTCTTCTCCGGATTTTACCTGCATGACAACCATTGGAACCATCATTTCCTGGAGGGAGATACCACCGTGACTGTATGCGTCCGGATTATAATGATATGGCTTTGGTCTTTTTAATGAATACCCCGTCTTCGGAAAAATGATGGAAGCATATTCTTTTTTAATACTTTGACTCCGGTTTTTATTAAATCTTGTATCCTTTATGGGCATTCTTAAATCCTTGATGGATATCTCTATCACATTGTTTCTGACCTTTCCGGGTACATGAAGCATAGAGAGGGGATATCGTAAATAGGCATTCAAATAAGAACAGTCCCTCGGGTCGTTCAACCAGTCTTCATCAAGCCAGAGGGCTTCGCGGTGAACCCTGGTGAAACCATGGTCTGCAGTGACAAATAATTTAGTACCGGGATCTATTTTTCTGATAATAGCCATCACTTCCGTATCGATTATGTTCTTGATTATCTGCTGGTAAATAATAGACAAAGGACGATCCGGTACTTTTCGTCCGTCCGGAAGAGTTTTAATGTTTCGATGATGGAGTTCGGAATCACAAAGTTCGAAAATATAAACATCAAGATTGCCGGACCGATAGCGAACAGTTTCTCCTGTTCCCATACCTTCGGGATTAATGACATCGACAGGATCTTTAAGGGAGAATAATCGTTTTAAACTTTTCGCAAGTAATTCGTTTTCTCCGCTTGATTGATTAAAGCTGTCGGCAAAAGTCCCTGCGCTGATCGCTTTCCTGGTAATGTGTGTTTCCGTTGGTAATAAGGATGAGCCCTGGTATTCTTTGATAATGTCCACCCTGTCTTCCAGCATTGGTTTAAGGAGTTCATCCCATATTTCGTACCGCATTCCGTCGAATATAAATAAGACTGCTTTTTCGTTATGGGGATCCCAATAAGGTTTAAGGCATCTTTCAAGAAACCTGCTAGTTAAAATCACTTCCGTATCGTTTTTTACCCAGAAAGGATACCTTCTCTCCACGGTTTTCTGAAATGCTTTGTTGATATCATCGATTTTATCGGCAACTTGATTACAAATAGAATGAATAGAGGTTTTAATGTCATTAAGGGTGTTTTCGAATATCGATGGTAAATCTTTCCCGTCCCTTGGAAGAAAATTCCCGCTGTATATAAGACGCTCCAAAATGGAAAGATAATATTCAATACGGTTCAGGTTCTTCTTATTCCAGGTATTCCAGAAGTATTTGAAAGTTAATTTTTTGGTTTCCGCAACTTTTACGTATCTTAATGCTTCATCCAGTTGTTTTAATATGGGTTTGAGTTTCGAACTCAAACCATATGCGTCTTTCAAATTTTTCCATGCTTCGGATTTCCGTGTATTAATAAACCTGGGGGATTGTTCCGTGTCCGAAAAAAGTATTTGAGAAATCGGTTTATGAATAGCATCGGATGCAGTAGGAGATAGCATGTCTTTCAAAGCAAAAAGCAAAGCAAGACTGCGAATTAATACCGAGTAGTTTTCGTTCTGAATGATCTTAAAATAATTGGCCGGGTTCATTATTTTTATTTGATCCAGCATAATCAGATGAATGGCATCCCTGGTTAGTGACTGTTCTATGTTGAAAATATCATTGTCCGCTTTTAGTGGATCCAGTTCGATAAGTTTTTCAGCAGCTTCCGTTATTATCTCAGTATCAATTTTGTTAAAAACACCAAACCCGGGATCGATGTTGGCTAAAAGAAGATGCCAAGGTTTGATATGCTGTGAGAGAATAACGGACAGATAAAAAACACGAACGACTGTTTCGGCATCATGATCGGCAAACCAGCAGAAAGGAGCCTGTGCTTTTTTTAATTCTTCGAGTATCGGTTTTGTTATCTCAGGAGTTAAATCGGTAAGCTGCTGTAAAGAACCGTGTCCTAATAAACCGATTTTCCAGTAATCGGAAGAATCCAGTCGTTTAAAAGCAGATTCGGGAATATTTAATAAAGCAAAAGCAATAATTGTTTTCAGGTCATTGTCGGTAAATCTTCTTTTATCGATGCTTCGTAAGTTTTCATGTGCCCTGAAAATATTTTCCAATTTAGCGATTATCAATCGTGAAAACTGTGGATCATTAACAGCCTCCGGCCAGTAAGGATCTCCTGTTTTTTCTTTTAAAAATTGTCTTAAGTCAAGATCAAAACGAGATTCATCTTCGGTTTCAGCCAGAAAATCAGGATAAAAAGGAGGTGGCGCCTTCGTATGGGAAGCCCGTATTTTTCTTCTTATCGGTGCCCTGTCCACAACAAGGATCTTTGTTATATCCGTATCACTTAAGGCATTTTCATATAATTCCCGGAACACAAGATTCGTGGATGCAACAATAACTGTAAAATTATTTTCCGTGGCAAATCGGTGGAGATTTCCATCAGTTTCAGGCAGCAATCTTAAAGAATCCTTTACCAGTATTCGACACTTGTCTTTTACCGATTCCAGTTTTAAAAGAAGCCATTCTGTAATCATGCTTTCCCCTTACTCGATCCTGATCATAGAAAGTGAATCATCTCCGCCATCTATAGTTTTAATATTTTCTTTAAGGAAATCTTCAAACTCGGAGACAATAATAGGTATTTGTTTTGACTCGATGGTACTCAAGCTGGGTTTAAAATCACTCAGCTTCACTTGTTTGACGATTATTCTCTTCAGATATTTATTGATGATATTAATAGTGTCAGGAGTATCAATTACTTTGTTGATTATAAAATCCTTTAATTCATCCGGTTTAGAACATGCAAGAATAGATTTGATTACCGACTCGGATTGTCCCTGCTTCAGTTTTTCTCTGATTACCGGATTCATAAATACGTTAATTTTTTCATTCAGTGAATTATCAAAAAGAATAGTGGCTTTGTTTTTTATTTCTTCCGTTTGAGTGATTAATTCGGATGATTTTATTAAAGACAATCCACATTCGTGAAACGGATTGAACCTGAGTTGGTCCTTTACGGAAGAATGAGAAGGAGTTGTACAGGAAAAAAGAGTAGCCTTTAATTCAGACAGTTTCTTTTTTAGGTGATCAGAAATCTCCGGTTTTAAAGCGGAGATATTTTCAAGGCTGCTTAAGGCACGCATTTCTTTGCTATCAATTGTTTCATCGATTGATTTTTGACATTCCGAAACTCTGGTTGTTACCATATCATGAACCGATGAATATATAAGTGAATACTCTTCTATCAGATTGGATAAAACAGCATTATCTCCACTTTGTTTCGGAAATGTGCCGATAAACTCTGTTTTTAGTTTTACCTCCGAATCGATGTAAGCCTGAAGATTATTTATAATCTTCTCTGTTTTTTGTAGATTTTTCCGGACAGAATCAAAATCCGGATTATCCGGCAGATCGAGTTTGGAATATTCGAAAGCGGTCTTAATTTCTCTCTCATATTCCAGGAAGTTTTTTAAGTCATCATAGTTTTTTAACCTGATTTGAAAATCATCAATATCCTTTTGATCCGTGGAATTGGTCTCATATGCTTTATAATCGAATATTTCCTTTAAAGAATAAAGCAGTCTGTCAATATCATCACCGGCGTGTATTTCTGTATTAAACAATCGTACTAATTGATCCAATTCCTTCCCGTATGGGTTTGGTTTTTTAATATAATCGAACAGAGCTTTTGCTTTTAAGCAGATTCGATTACTTATTTCTCTTTCTTTTTCAAATAACACATGTAATTTCTGTCTGTATTTTGAAATAACAGCATCTTCATGGGTTTGAGGTACTTCGGTTCTCAGCAGTTTTTCAGCGAAAGGTTTTAATATCTCCCAGTTTTCAGGTCTTACCATCTTCTGGATTTCAAGCATCGAATCAAGTATTTTTGCGGAAAAATCCGTATCCGAAATGTTACCGTAATCAATAGTATTATAAGATAGACCGGATTTCGCACTTAACGTTACTTTTATTTTTCCTTCTTTAACAAGACAAAGTACATATAATTGAACCATTCTACGTGACAAACCATAATCTTTCTGTCCTCCACCTGTACCCATAAAGTTTTTATAGAGGGTTTCCATACGCATAATCTGCGTATCGCTTTCCAGCTTATCATCGATGAAATACCAGATCGCATCCGCGAAAGCATTATCCGTTATATCAAGCTTTCGCTCATTGGAACGCTTTATTATATCAAGTCCGAATCCGAAGTTCTGTGCCGCGCTTATGTTCTGATTAGGTTTGGTACCCTTTGGAATATTTCCCGTTCTAACGATGCCATTGATTACTTTTACCGCTTCCTCGTTACGAAAAATAAACGGACGCTCGAATTTTATCGAATCGGAAAGATAAGCCGCTGAAAGTACTTGTTCAATAAGAGGAGTTAATATCGCAGGTAACTCACCGGCAATATGAAACTCCATTTGTGAAAAATGTAAGGAATCCATTCTTCCCCGATTATAGCATAACTCAATTATTTTAATTATTTTACCAAGTTCGGTTTGCAGAGTATTCGAAACCCAATTTATTACTGCTACCGCATCTTCAGAATCGTTTCCATGCCAATCGGAGACAAGTTTTTTATATGCTGCGAAATCTATTAATCTTTCGTTTTCCTCTCTTGTTAATTCATCCGGTACCCAGACGATGATTCTTGGATCTTTTCGTCTCTCGATTAAGCTTCTGATATTATCTGCAGACAAGGATTGTATCCCAATATAAACCGAAAAATCATTATCAGTTTGATCACTTTCGATTGCCGGTATGGATTGATTCTTATTTATTAATTGTCTGAAATCTCTCATCCCAATTATCCCGGAAACTGCACGGCCATTCCAGGTAACGGATATTGTATGATCCTTATTTATAGATACGGATGACTTCTCCGGGGAAACTGAAGCAATATCTCTGAAAATCGATTTGATCCCGTTGGAGAGGTCAATGATCATTTGTCTCGTACGAACCGGCCATTCATTCATTGCCAGAAGATGATACCATGCTTCCTTTAATAAAACTTCGTGAGTCTCAACTTCGTCTCTGGCTTTTCTGAATTCGTCCCTCGGGTCCACACCTGTAAACACCGGATCAAATCTGTAAAAAGGTCTGTTCTCTTCGTCAAATGACTGCACGATTTGACGTAATTCTTTCTTTAAATTATCAGCAAGGGTCTCGTAATGTTGGATGTTTTCATCGGCATTAGCTTCTGAATCACGTTCGATCAAAACAGAATTGGAAATTTCCTCCGGACTTATCCCTTTTTGCCTGATTTTTGAGACGTGATACAAAAAGAGTGTCTGTATTATTTTAATCGCTTTATCCTGATAATGTTTTAGCAGTCCTTTGGTAAGACCTTCGATCTGCCTTTTACAGGATTCATAAGCACGATACTCAATTTCTTTTTTTGTTTTTATAGCGACCAAACCGGCATGAACACCGCTTGGATCTTCCTCGTATTTGACCGTTTCGTCAAATAATTCCCATAACCTGATTAATTCATCACCCTTTTTCTTTATTTGGTGTTTTAACGTCTGATGCATAAAATGAATAGCGGAGCGTGTTGTTGTCAGCTCAAAAGTAATAGCCCGCAGAACTTCAATTGCCGGTTTATAAAACGGAAAAAAATGGGTAAATTCACTTTCTCCAATACTATTAGGCCAGGTAAAACCTTTTTTGTAATATAAATAATAATTATTTATAGCATCAGGCTGAATTATTTCTCTCATACGGGAAAGGACTATATCATAATAATCCTTATCGTTTTCTAACAGTTTAACCAATTTAAGTCTGTCATCTGCAATTATGTTTTTTACCCCAAGCTTGCTTTCAATAGCTTGTTGGGCTGCGCAGATAGTCCATACCGGAAGGTTATGTATTTTCGCAAGCCGGTTTGATAAGACAACGAGGGTTCTCTCATCGTCATCCCGCTGATCCGGATCACGATTTTTCATGAATAGCGAAACCTCATCCAAAACAAGAAGAATACCGGAATACCCTTCATGCATTATTGTCTCTGCCATGTGCTTTAATATGTCTTCGCTTTCGGCAGCTATTTGGGGACGAACTTTCAGATATTCGGTATAGAATCTCCATAATTTATTTCCGCAGCTTCTCTTATATTCCGGGG
Source organism: Spirochaetales bacterium (assembly GCA_016935735.1). Lineage (GTDB taxonomy): Bacteria > Spirochaetota > Spirochaetia > SZUA-6 > JAFGRV01 > JAFGRV01. The sequence continues at coordinate 11,852 of JAFGQK010000048.1, forward strand.
ATTTGTTTTGCTGAATGTCATTTATAAAATCACCAATTTCCTCAAATTCGTCATCATCAAAAAAATGAGGATCTTTTAAAAATTTTTTCAAGTCGTTTCTGTAGCGGTCAATATCTTCTTTTAAAAATCGGTCTGCAAGTAATTCCACTGGATAAAGAGATATGTTTTTTCCAAGTTCTATTTGGAGTTGCTCCTTGGCAGCATCAAGTATGTATTCGGTTAAGCGTTTCCCTTTATCCGAAAGACCTATTGTACCGCTGCCGGCACCGACAAGAGTCTTGACAATAACAAAAATACCTTTATTCCCGTTTCCTGACTTTGCCCTTATTCCCTCTTCCCAGAATCTGTATAAAGATTCCCGTTTGCCTTTTCCTATCTTTTTTTCCTTTTCATCAATAATTCTCCATGCATTTTCTTTCCCCAATGCCAAAGCTGATAAAACACATAAAAGATGGGATTTTCCCGATCCGAATTCCGCCTGAATCCAGTATCCCTGACCGATAGGATAATCCCTTTTTTCCGGTTTATAAGGAGCTGCCATATTTTTTAAAACATCCGTCAGAAAGGGACGGACAGGATCGAATTGAAATTCTTCAATGGACTTAAGTTCAGGCAGTCGCTTGTTTCTTGATTCGATTGAATTCGAATCAGCCCAAACGTGTTTTTCGAGTGAATATACGGAGATAATCTTTTCCGGTACCGAACAGATTTTATCCACACTCTGCCTTTGAGTAAAAACGTTATCCTTATAATCCATATTTATAAATTTCCTCCATCGCTAATTTCCCATAAATGATTATCTGCAATCAGATTACTTGGAAGCATATAACTTCCTTCCACGTCTTCCGGGAACATAATGATTTTGCCGCTTGATCTCTTTCCTGGTAATAATAATAATATCCAGTCATCATCCGTTGCCATGGTTCTAAGTACGTTCAATTCGAGATGATAAGCAAAAAGCATCTCCATATGCCACAATACCAGAAGTCCTGTCTTCTTTAATTTTGACCTGAGAAACAAATCAAAGGCTTTTGCAACATGAGCTGCCGTTGGTTCGGGGCGTTTTGCTTCGTTAATAACCAGGTTCCTAAACTCTTCGTCATTAATCTCATTTAAAATGCCTTTATTTACAGATAGAGGTTTAGGAAATTTTCTATTATCCGGATCTTTGGCCTGACAGAGATGTTGAACAAAATCTTTCAATTGCCGGTAACTTCCCAATACACCGTAGAGATGTCTTCCGGCAGGGACGGATAATTTGATTCGCAATGCTTCTATGATATCAGTAATTCTCATCTTTGATTCCTTTTTCAATTATATGAGTAACTACTTGATCCAGATAAAATTTTGTAGTAAATTGCCTCATATTATCAATTTCAGATATTTTACTAATTAGTCCGAGATTTCTTAATTCATAAAGAGCCGGAATCTTTTTATTTTCCTTCCATAACAGGGCTTTCATATAGTTATTCGATTCTATATTACGAAAGTCATACATATTCGGTTTATGGAATTCACTATGGAGTATAAAAGCAAAGGAAATTAGATTTATATCCCTATAACCGTAATTCATCCGATCATTTTTGACTTTAACTATGTTACTTGCTCCAAGAGCATCAACAATCGCTTGAGCTCCTTTCGTTATACTTTTTGATTTTGGATATTTTTGAAATAAATAATCTCTAATTGATTCTCTTTTAATAAAACCGTTTCCACGTTGTGGAATTAATAGGTCGATCATAATTTCAAATTGTAAAATTTCCGCTTTTATAAACCTGTAAAAACATATGTCTTTTAAAGCTTGTCCATATGGATATGCTTTAGCAATTCTCTTGATGGCTGAATCAGCATATCCATAGGGGAATGTCCTTTTAACTATATAATTTGAATATCTTTGTCTTGTATTTTCAGCACTGAAATGAAGATTTTTCCTTAAGTACTCTTTGATTTCATCAGTGGAACGTGTATCTGGAAATTGAGGTAAAAGATTGATGGTTTCTTTTAAAATGGCAGATGTAAAAATACCTTTATGTTTATGTAAAATTTTCATCTGGTTATTCTCTTCCTGGGGAATGAAATCATCATTCAGTAAAGGTTGATTGGAATCATTGTCCGGCTTTTTCAATATTGGTTCACCCCGAATCATCGTTTTTTATTTCCGGCCTTGCCTGTTTCTACCCATTCGTCAATCTCGGAAATCTTAAATTTCCACAAACGACCAACTTTATGCGCAGGCATTTCTTTTTCAGCGAGCCACTTATAAACCGTATCTTTTTTTATACCCAAATGCTCTGCTATTTCCTCTACCGAAAGCCATCGTTCAGATGAAATCATATATTTATATCCTTTAATCAGAAAATATACAACTTTATCATAATTGATAGGGTTAAATTGTCAAGGCTTTGATTAGAATAAAAAAGTATTAAAAAAAATAATATTTTAAATATTGTTCAATAATTCTAAAAATTAGAATATATTTTTTATGATTTTTGAGATCTGCTGCATAATTGGTTTTACATTGGATTTCAATACCTGAAACTCATGAAGCAGTTTTGATTTATCATTCCTGCAAATAAATATCTTCAATTTGCACATTTCATTATTCTGATCATTCGAGTTTTGTTTATTCTTTTTTCGTTTTTCTTGAACCTGGGTATAAGCTTTATTTATAGAGATTTTACCTTGCTTAACTGCATTGATAGTCTTTTTATCTCCATGATCCTGGATGGTTCTTGCTTTTTGAACCTTTGCAGCAGAGGTGCCTATTGTTTGTGCGGTTTTTTCTCTGGAAATCAAAAGTTCACTTGAACTTTTGAAATCTTCACTCTTTCTGTCACCACCTCTGCTTCTTCGATTATCCAGGATTTCCACACATTTATAAATCTCTGCATCCGTAATATTCCTCCTGTCCCTCTGGTTATGAACAGCATACTCCAGGGCTTCCTCCTGATTTCGGAACTTGTGATCATATACTGCAACTTCCTTAATTCCGGCCATGACGGCTGCATTAAACCGGGTATTTCCATCAATCACAATCCCTTTCCAGACGTCGATCGGTTTGGAATTATCAAACCCGTTTTCCTTCATATCCGCGAGAATTCCCTGCAAAACCTTATCTTCAATCGGAAAAAGACTCTTAAAAGGTTCCTCCTGTCTGAGTTCTGAAATATGAGTAAGCCGGATACTCTTTTTCCTGAGTTCATCAATCTGCGTTTTAAGGTTTTTATTCTTTTTAATAATATCCGAAGTGGGTAGGCCGGAAAAATTTCCTTTTTTTTCTATTGACAATTTTTTAGCCATTTACTAAAATCTCCTTATCCTTTCAAAATTATTTCCTGTAATAAAACCAACTAATTCTTTAAACGAATTAAACACTTTCTCTTTATTTTTTGCATGAGAAATTACCTCAAAAAGATCAATTGACTTCTGAATATAAACACTTTCCGGCATCCTGAAATCCAGGATATTATTAAATGTCCCGTAAAATAGAGAAAGATATTGATTGATCATATTGTCCTCATTATCACTTCGAGGCGGCCGGAAGAAATTGATCAGGATTTTCCATTTATCCAAGCCCTCGACATCAAGATCAATCTTCTCTTTCAGGAATACCAGTCCTTTATAATCGAATTTCGACAGCCTGCAGGGAGAGATAATCAGGTCTGCTCCATGCAGGGCATTAAAAACGATATTATCCAGGGTTGGAGGACAGTCAAAAAGACAGTAGTCAAACTGATCATCTATCCGGGGTAACAACCGGATAAGTGTCTTTTCATTAATAGCCCGCAGGTCGATAAGATTATAACTGGAAGCAATCACTTTCAGATTTTCATGGTATTGTGAATCCAGAATATGGCCGGATAAATCCCTGGTTTGTAAAGCCAAAGCAAGGTTTCTGGAATCCACCAGATCAAAGTTATTAATATAGTAGAAACTGAGTGAATTCTGCATATCAAAATCGATCATCAATACACGGGCACCGGCCTTTGCCAGATAATTTCCTGTTAATATGCAGAGACTTGATTTTCCCGTTCCCCCCTTCAAACTACAGAAAGCTATGGATTTCATGCCAAAATACTCCTTTCCAAAAGTTGTGTCGGAACATAACTTCATTCGAAAAAATCATCAAGGATATTCTGGTTATTTCTTTATAATTCTGTTATAAAAAAGGAAAGAAATGGATATTCATATGGATTCAGGCTAGGATGTTTTTTATTGTTTATTGTAACAGAATATATTGGAGAATCTGCACAAAAAGACGTAATTGTAGTAATCCAGCTATATTGATTTTTTATCCGATGTTAGATATAATTAAATAGAGGTAAGAATCATGAATGTATCAATCACAATACCTGAAAATATTGCAGATCATATAAAAGAAAAAGGAGATATTCCTCGATTCGTAAAAGAAGCTTTGACAATAGAAGCATACAGAAATGGGATTATTACTGAATCAGAAGTTCAGGAATTGCTTGAGTTTTCTTCCAGGTTTGAAGTAGATGCATTCTTGAAAAAGGTAAAAGCATATATAGACTATACTGTCGAAGACTTACAGGCAGATATCGACTCTATTCAAAAAGTTATATCCTGATGATCGTTGTTTCCAATACATCACCAGTATTTTATCTTTGGGAAATCGGTGAAATAAGGCTGCTTCCTCTTTTATTTAATAAAATAATTATTCCTGAAGCTGTGAGTATGGAATTATGTCATGAAAATTGTCCGGATGATTTAAAGGAATTAATCCGTAATCCCGTTGATTGGCTTCAATTACAAAAAACATCAGAGAAAAGTGATGAAGAGTTAAACAGATTACATAAAGGTGAAAGAGAAGCAATTTTATTGGCAAAACAAATAAATGCAGATATCATCATCCTGGATGAAAAGGCTGCAAGGATAATTGCAAAGAATAAAGGATTAAACGTTACCGGGCTGCTTGGAATTATTGATATAGCTGCACAGAGAAATTTGATTGATATCACAAATACAATAAAAAAATTGAATAAAACAAATTTCAGAATCTCTCCTTTGATATTAAAAAAAATATTAGAAAAATACATCTTATGAAGAAAAGATGCCTGAAGCTTTTTTGAGGCTTGTGAATAGAAATTCTTTTTTAAATTTTAAATAATGCTGCTTTGTCGTAAGTGAATACAATAATTATATATCCTCCGGGAGTCAAGTTTAAAATATATTGAAAGCTCATCACCTCCTCATCACCCTCACAAAAATCCCCTGTATCCGGACCTCTCCCTCCTGAACCCTCATAACCTCCATATCCGAATTACAGGGATGAAGCTCAATACAATCCTGCTTTTTATATATCTTTTTCAACGTGGCCTCATCATCAATATTAACGACAGCGATTTCCCCATCTTCCGCATCCGATTGTGCCTTAATAAGGACAATATCACCATTATTTATCCCGATATCTATCATTGAATTCCCCTGTGCCTGAACAGCATAATAATTACCCCGGCCTTTTAAGAACTCTACCGGGACTCTGATTGTCTCTCCCAGGTAGTCCTGGCAAAAAATCGGTTTACCTGCTGCAATCTGCCCGTAAAAAGGTATGGTTGTTTCCTGGCCTTCCTCGATTTCCGTTTCAATCTCCTCCATGATCCCCTGGACAAAACCATTTAACCTGTCCAGCAGTCTCTGCCGGATAGATTTGTCCAGACTCATAAGTTTAAGCACAAACTCCCTTAAACCCGGACTTGATCTTACAAGGTATGATATATGGTCATATTCCTTACTGTTTGTTATATGGTTTTTTAAATCTTCTATCTGTCTGGATAGATTCTCAACACTGTTACTATCTTTCATCTTCTTGAAATCAGCATCCTCCGGATTCAGATCCGGATTAAAATAAAAACCGATATCAAGCTGTTCGAAATTAGCTATCCTGGCCAGTTGAGTTGCGTTTGGTTCTGCCGTACCACGCTCCCATTTACTGTATGAGTTAGGATGCATGTTAAAAAGTTCAGAAAGCTCACTCTGATTCAGATTTCTATACTGTCTTGCCTGCCTTAATTTATCCGGAAGGCTTTTTAAATTATACATATCATTCTCCTGCTATCTCTTATCGTTTGATAACTTAATATTATTACTTTTAAAGATAATTGTCCACTATTAAAGATAAATTACTAAGAAAATAGTGCTTATATTTAATTGATTAATTAGCTTTATGCGTTTATCATTAAATAAGAATGACAGGAGGAGCTTATGATAGAACACAGTGTCAAATTCAAGCTAACCGAAGAAGAAACCGGAAGGTTAAACCAATACCTGGAATCCGGTGACGGTGCTGTAAAACATAAACTCGTCCGAAATGCGATTATTTTGTACCTGGATGTCCAGCAAAACAGGAAAAAAATAATCGATTTGGAAAATGATAATCTGCCGTGAGGCAAAATAACCGGAAAAGGAGATAATAGTAATGAATGAGTCTACTTCAAAGAATTTCCAGATTATTAAAAGTCCTCTTTTGACTGTCGAAGAGACTGCATCTATTCTAAATGTTTCCAAAGAAACTGTTTACAGGCTTACGTCTTTAAAAGAAATCCCATATATCAGGATTAGAAACTGCCTGAGATACAGACTCTCTTCAATAGTGGACTACCTGGAAAAACAGGAAGTGAAGAATGCCTGAAAACCGGGAAGTGAGGAAGAAGGCTGCTGCCCGGTTCTTAGGAACTGAAAAAACACCATTAATGGTGGATGATTTGAAAGATATCATATCTGGGATTTCGAATGCTGATAGTCATAAAAAGAATATAGAGGAGCGGGATATGCTCGAACAGCCGGCTTGTACAGGGGAAAAACAAAAGGCTTTATGAGAGATTACCGCTCCTTTTTTTTAATATTAATCGGAATGAAATTGACTTATGAAAACATAACCAGGGCGTTAAAAATTCTTGATTTTTCATATTTATAAACCCTGGAAGATGTTTGTTTTATAAAACAGATAGTAAAGGAGTTTTCAGAATGACAGATATAAACCATGTAATTTTAATAGGCAGGCTTACTGCAGATGCTGAACTCAAATATACAAGTACGGGATACCCGGTATCCAAATTTTCTATAGCCGTAAATCGCAGAAAGAAAAACGGTGACCGGTGGGTAGATGAAGCCAATTTTTTCATTATCGTTCTCTGGGGGAAAATCGGTGAAAGCTTAAGTCAGTATTTAAGAAAAGGAACCAGGGTAGCTATAGACGGGGAATTGAAACAGAATCGCTGGGAAAAGGACGGGCAGCCGAGAAGCCGTATTGAAATCATAACCAATTCAATACAGTTGCTTGGTGAAAGCAGGAAGAATCAAAATGGCGGGCAAAACAGTATTCCGCAGGTACAGAAAAATGATAACCGGGAATTCATGAAGGATGATTTTGAAGATGATATCCCTTTTTAAAATTACAGAACAGGAGTGAAAGTAAATGAAAGAATTACTTGTATTTGATTTTAAAGATAAAAAAATAAGAGCCCGTATTATCGATGGAGAACCCTGGTGGATAGCAACTGATATAACAGATATTCTCGGTATTGATCATACCCAGACACGACGGATCGATGATGATGAAAAGGGGTTGTATATAATACAAACCCCCGGCGAACCTCAGAAAAGACTCTTTATCAATGAATCAGGACTTTACTCGCTTATTTTATCGAGTAAAAAACCGGAAGCGAAATTTTTTAAAAGATGGGTCACCCATGAGGTTCTTCCTTCGATTCGGAAAACAGGGCAGTATTCTGTCCAGGATAATGATGATGAAATCATCATGCTGGGATTCAAAAAAGCCCTTGAACGGGTAAAGCTTCTTAAAGATGAAAACAGTGTGCTGAAACCCAAAGCCGAGGTCCATGACCGGATATACGATGCCGAAGGGTTACATGCGATAAAAGAGGCGGCAGATATCCTCGGGATCGGAGAGAAAACTTTTTTTGCCCTGCTTAGAGATGAAGGCATACTTTTTTATTGTAAAACCGAAAAAAAAAAGATCAACCTGCCCAAAGCGGAATATATCAAATCCGGGTATTTTAAGGTGAAGGAAAAACCCTTTTCAGTAAACGGATCGGAATACCTGTATCCGCGGGTTTATGTTACAGGAAAAGGACTCACCTGGCTTACAAAAAAATTCGGCAGAAAAAATACTGAAAGGCCGGCATAATGAAAAAAGTATTACCTCGACGTCTGTTTCCACCGGTCATATTCGGCGACTGCGTTTTCCAGGTTTTTAAGGAACTCTTTCCGGTCCTTTTCAGGCATTTTTTCAAGGTCTTCGAAGTCAGCCTCTGCATGTTTATGCCAGCTGTATTTTGTAAGGTCAATATCATATTTTCCCGTAAGCTTATGATGCAATGCCTCAATAACGAGATCCACGACCTTCATATTATAGGAAAGTCTGCAATGCCAGGCCATTTCATCGAGTATTTTCTGGAGAGTTTCAGGCATTCTGAGACCGTACCGATGAAGATTCACCTTATCTTTATTATTTTCATTGTGCTCCATGTACAAAGTGTACAAAAAAATCAAAAAAATGTCAAGAAAAGCTGGACATTTTTTATTGAATTGATTATTATGTGCATGATGCACAATAAAATCAAAGTGCAGGATAAGGAGAACGGTATGGGAACACATAGTGTTACAAGGTTTTATGACGAGGACAAAAAGTTTGTTTTTGCCTTTTATAAACAATTCGATGGCTACCCGGAAGAACACGGCAGGAAACTGCATGAACTTCTTTATAAAAAGACTGCAGGAAATACAAAACGAAAAAAGACGAAATTCGGGTATAACACAATTCAAAATCTTTCCCAGGACATTTTTAACAGTTTCCGGAAAGATTATCCGGGAGAATGCTGTGAAACAGATGAGGATAACTATAACATAGAATACTACTATGATATCCAGGTAAAAGATAAAAGACTCTATATAACCATTACTCAGTGGTATACACCACTATATCACGGTTTGTTAGATGAAATGCCGGTAGAAGATAAAGGGCAGGATGTAAATGAGTAATGAGGAGAATGACAATATGAAAACTTTTAAAACATATGCAGAAATGAGAAACTATTTCGGAAATTGTGCCAACATCGAGTTAACAGACTCAACAGAAAATATTTACATGGTTTACGGACCTTTTACAAAAGAACAAAAAGTAAAGGTCCGGAGTTTGAATTGAAAGGAGGTGAAAAGATTGCATAAAGGAGAGGATGACTTCTTAAGCTACACAGGGCAGATTCAAAAGTCGTTCTCCAGGGGCGGGTGTTGTGCCCTGTCATTGCCTTCACCTGCCCTTTATTTAAAATGTACCGCTTATACAGCGGGAAGAATATTTATTGAAAGGAGAACGATATGGAAGGAAATTTCAAGAGTTTGACGGAACTCTGTCAGGAGATAGAACGGCAGGAAAAGAGTAAAAATGATTTTTTACTTTCTACCGCCGGTCTTTCGATGCAGGAAGATAAACACCTGGTAATAGATACTCCTGACAAACCGGAAGTCTATGAGTTAAATACCATAACTCACAGACAGATTGCAGACAGGCTGGGAATACCCCGCAAGTATTACACTAAGATGCTTGATATTCCGGGCTTGAGGACAAAAAATGTAAATGCCTGGTTTAAAGCAAATCCTGAAACGCGCCTGGTCCGGACGCTGGATAATAAAGCACGGGCTTTTTTATCTGACCGGTACAAACCTATAGACCACTACTTTATAATGAGCGCTTTTCTGCCTGTCTTAAAAGAACACGGCAACCTGAAGGTTCAGAGTCAGGCATTAACGGATGCGAAAATGTACCTGCAGATTACATTCCCAAACCTAGAGGGAGAGGTAAAGGTGGGAGATGTGGTAAGGGCCGGAATCGTACTGACCAACTCTGAAGTCGGATGCGGGGCTGTGGACATAAAAGAAATGATCTGGCGGCTTAAATGTAAGAACGGGATGATAGGAAGTTCGATCCTTAACAAATATCATGTGGGAAGAAGGGCAGGAGAAAACATAGAGGATTATGATATTTTTAAAGACGATACGATTCAAGCAGAACTTGAAAGCTTCCGGTTAAGAGTCAGGGATGTTATTGCCCATGCATTATCAGAGATTACCTTTAAACAGAAACTGGGTAAATTACAGCGGGCGTTGGGAGATAAAATAGAAGCGCCGGTAAAGACAGTGGAGAATGTGACGAAGCGGTTTGGATTTTTAGAACGGGAACAGGAAAAAATCCTGGTTAATCTTACAACCGGCGGAGAGATGAACAGGTGGGGGCTTGCAAACAGCATCACATCACTTGCCCACGATATCGAGAGTCCCGACCGGCAATATGATATAGAAAAATGTGGAAATGATATTATTGAATTAAAACCTTCGGAATGGGAGGAATTAAGTGCGTAAAACGATTCTTGACCGGGTCGTTCCCCAGGGGCAGGTGTCATGCTTTGGCTGGCTTACACCTGCTCCCTTACCCCTTCATTTAAACATGAAGTTTTTAGATGGAGAACGACTGTGCCTATCATAATCCATATTATCAATAAAATCAAGCTTACAGACTCAAAGAAAGGAGAACCGGCATGGTTTTGTATAAAGATAATCTGCTGGCAAACAAGATCGAAATTCCGGATCATGAGATGGCCGGGAGATTCTTCAGCAGCAAATTCTTTACTAACTGGCAGGATGGTCTGCCGTTATCCAGGGTATTACCTGCTTTTATTATGAATGAATATAACGCCACATATGATTTTGAAGATTATATGAAGCTGGAAAACACCATAAGAAACGGATGTAAAGCAGTACAAAGCTAACAGACGGATGCAGAATGAAAACATGAAGGTATGTTTTCATTCTGTATCCTCAAAAGTTTAGCCGGGGAGATACCTTCCGGGCGTCGCCTGCCTCCCCGGTCAGTTAAAAATCACCCTTATTTAAGGAGGATTCGAATGAGTAATTTACCTGTAGTTGTACAGAATGCAGTACAACAGCAAGCCATTAACCCTGATACGGTTAATATCATACTTCCGACCCAGACCTTTGGCGATTTAATCGGGAAATATGAAAAACTGTCATTAGAGGTTGTGAAAATCAATCCTGATCCGGAAGATGGCGAGGTATTTGAAATCAAAAAGGGTAAAAAGAGTTTCGGCAAGGTGGCCCTTCAAAAGATAGCAAATGCCCTTGGAATTATATGGGACCCTGACCATACGGGAATTATTGAATCCACCTCAACAAAATCCCGTGCCCGTGCCACCGGTGCCATGAGAAAACCGAATGGTGAATGGATTGCACTTACAGAAGAGAAAACCGTGGATCTGGATGCAATCGAAGAAGAGCAGCAAATCAAGTTTGAAGAGGATGCGGAAAAAGGAAAAATTACAGGATGGAAGACAAAACCATCAGGGAAAAAATATCCTGAAAGAGTACCCTGGAAAAGTGAAGAAGAAAAACGGAACTGGATAAACCGGGAAGTTAGGAAAGCGGTCTTATCCTATAAAAAGTTCAAAGATGAACGTGCCATGACCGGGGCAAAGGAACGTGTAATAAAGGCGTTAGTTGCAATTAAAGCCACCTACACGGATAAAGAATTATCAAAACCGTTTGCTTTCCCCAGGGTAATTCTTGATGCCTCAAAAATGCTTGAAAATCCGGAGACGCAGAAAGCAGCGATCGGGAGAATGGTAGGCAGTGTTTCTGCAATCTTCGGTGAGTCAATAATACCTGAAATAAAGAATGTTACCGGTCAAAGCAGAACAGATACTGCCATGATTGAAGCACCGGAAGAAACACAGGAAGAGGAAACTATCCCGGCAGAATCAATGGAAGCCCCGGATGAATTCCGGGATGAAGAGGATTTTATCGATGATATTCCCTGGGATGAACCGAAGGAATCAATCTTAAAACGGGGTCTTAAAAACTATCTGGATGATACCCGCCTTCCCGAAGAAGCATATAACAGAATACATGAACTTATAAACAATCCCCATGCAACGGAACAGGAATTACAGAAACTGACTGACAGGATAGTAAATTACCTGGAACGTTTTGAACAGAGACAAAAAGCTAAGAAGGTAAAAGTATGAGATTGGAGAGAGCTAAAGAATTATATCACAAACTCAAACCTTTTCTATCCAAATTTAATCCCGAAAACAGATCCTCCGGATGGGCATGGATACCTGAAGATAAGTTCAGGGAACTGAATATACATCCGGGTCACAGACCTGCTTTCGAGGAATTCCTGAACCACTATGGAATAAAAATCGACTGGTATGAGGAGGCGGAAGCGTATGTCTAAAATAATCCATACGGCAGACATACATTTTTGTAAAAAAGAACAGGATAAAGTATTTTTAAGTCTTTCAACATTATGTGAATACGGGAAAAAAGAAAATATTGATCTGATAGTCATAGCCGGAGACCTGACACATGAGGGTATATTCAACACCCGAAAATCAGGTCTTCCGGGATTGCAGGAAATGATTAAAAACATGCTCGATATTGCCCCTGTTGTGGTTGTGTATGGAACACCCACTCATGATCTTCCGGGCTGTTATGAGATTTTTGCGAAAATCAAAGCCGGACATAACTTTACGATTCTTAAACCGGGAATACCCTATTTCCTTATAGAAAAGAATGTATATTCATTCAACGATGAGGAAATCAATCCCGGTAATGCTTCGCTTTTAATTCTCGGCTGCCCGGAACCTCAAAAAACATGGCTTCTGGCAAACAAACCGGGCATCGGAAAGGAAGAATCAGATAAGGCAGCAATAGATGGAATGCGGGAATTGTTTTTGGGATTTGGAGCTCTCAGAAAACAGTATCCCCGCATCCCCTGTATCTTTACAGGACATCTGGAAATATCAAATGCCCTGACCTGTTCAGGACACATACTACAGAAAAGCGTCCAGTTGGGCAAGGATGATTTATGTTTAATCGGGGCGGATTATTATGCGTTAGGGCATATTCATCTTGCCCAGGAAGTGATAAGGCATAAAGCCTGGTATTCCGGTTCTGCCTATCCTGTTGACTGGGGTGAAACGGACCGGAAAGGATTTAATCTTGTTGAATTAAAGCCAGGTGTTGGTAATCAGATTAATTTGCCCCAAATTACCCGTATTCCATTTCCCCATCCGCCGAGAAAAAAGATCGTCTTAAGCAGTCCCGGTACATTGCCGGATAAAAAAGAAATTGAAGGTTTCCAGGTCTGGCTTGATATCAAGGTTCCGAAAGACGGGAAAGAACCAGATATCTCTTATCATCATTCAATGCTGATGAACATTGGTGCTTTGACCGGTTCAAAAGTAACCGTTTCCATTATACCTGTGGAAACCGTCCGGGCAGGCGGGATTCAGGAAGTAAAGCGGCTTAAGGATAAAGTAAAGATATATGCTGAAAATTCCAATCAGAAAATAACTGAGGTTATCCTTGAAAAAGCAGACCTGCTTGAGATTGAAGCACGAAGAGAAGGACTGGCCGGTGAAGGGCTTGCAGTCAGGGTAAAAAAAATAATCTTAAGAGGTGCGACAGGAATCTGGAAAGGACAGGGAAGAGAGGAAATTGAGCTTGATCTGGACCGGTATGATCCCGGTCTGATTGCCCTTGCCGGCAGAAACGGTGCCGGAAAAACCACCTTGATAGAAAACATGCAGCCATATACCACCCTGCTTACCCGTAAAACACAGAAGCTGCAGGATCACTTTATTTTGAGAGATTCATATCGTGATTTGTATTTTGTTGATGAAAATACCGGTACGGAATACAGGGCGTTTATCCAGGTTGACGGAAAAAATAAGACCGGCAAAGCAGAATACTATCTGTATCAAAAGAACGGCCGGGGTTATATCCCTGTGACAAACGCCAGAAAAGAAGATTATGAAAAAAAGATAAATGAATTGTATGGTTCATTCACTTTGTTTGTACAGTCAGCGTTTATCAGCCAGAAACCTTTCAGGATAAGAAAAGACAAACAGGATCTGCCGTCTGATATTTCCGAAGGTACACCGAAACAGAGAAAAACCTTTTTCAGTGAACTTGCAGGAATAAATTATATCCAGGCATATTCCGAGTTGGCAAAGGGAAAAGCCAAAACCCTTGAGATTGAGATAACCAGGGATTCCGGCAGGATTGACAGCTTTGAAGAACTTATTAAAAACCTTCCTCAAAAGATTGAAGAATTACAGACAACCCGCAGCCGCTATAATAACAAAACTGATGAGTTAACAGACCTTGAGAAACAGGGAAAAGAAGCAAAGGAAGAAGTTGAACGGCTGTCATTAAAAGTACAGGAGAATAAACGTATATCCGAACAAATTGTACATTTAAAAAATCAACTTGAAGATTTATCAGCTGAAAAAGAAAAAATAGAACGGGATATCACCGAATACAAAAAAGCCCTTTCAAAAGAACAGGAAGCTGAGATGACGGTTCAGAAATATAACAGGTTGAAAGAAAGGGAAGCCCAAATTCTGAATGAAGAAAAGGCGGTACTGCAAAAGAGGGAAAAGCTGACGCAGGAATATAATAAAAAGCTTCAGGACATAATAGAACAGAAGAATCAGTTAAATGAAGAGTTGGATAAAATAACAGAGAAAATTACCGATAAACAGCGTCAAAAGGACAGGCTTATAAATGATATTGATTACATAAATGAGAAACTTGAGGAAAAACTGGAATGCCCGGAATGCGGCTGTAAGTTTTCAAGAGATCAGAAAGCACTGGAAAAGGAATTATCCGGTAAGCAGGAAACTGTAATTGAGACTGATAAGGAGATTATTCAATTTGAAAGGGAACGGAAAAAACTTAAAACGAAGATATCAGAATTAAAATATCCGGACAAACCGGAATTACCGGAGTTTGATGATGAGGAACTCCTCCGGGTTAATGGAGATATAGAGTTTTTAAGCATTGAGGAATCAAGGGAGATAATTCAGCTTGCCCGGACTGCAAAAACCCGGATTGAAGAGAGTAATAAAAGGACCGGGCAGATAACAGATCAAAGTAAAAAATTGCGTAACGAACTGGATCCCTTAAAACCTGATCCTGAAATCGAAGGAAAACATACAAACGCTTTACAGAAATATGAGGATATAAAGCAGTCATACCGGGACTGCCGGGATGAAGTACAGAGGCTGACCTCTGACATAAAAAACCTTGAAAACCAGATTGGTGAACTCCGGAAACAGGAAAAGGAATTAACGACTTTAAAAGTGGTTGTTGAAAAGAAGAGAAGGGAAATACATGAGTGGGAGTGGCTGGCAAAAGCCTGCGGGCCTGACGGAATCCAGGCACTGGAACTCGATGCCCTTGCCCCTGATATAGCAGCTTCTGCGAACAGGATTTTGGAATCTGCATACGGATCCCGGTTTCAGATTGAATTCCGCACCACCCGGATAGGCGGGCGGGGGGCTAACACAAAACAGATAGAAGATTTTCTTATCATCATTCACGATTTGAAAGCAGGTACGGAACAGGAAGTGAGTACGTTATCCGGGGGGGAGTCCGTATGGATCAAAAAAGCAATTTACGATGCCTTTGGGATAATCAGGGCGCGTAACACCGGCACTAAATTCTTAACCGTGTTCCAGGATGAAACCGACGGTGCCCTGGATTCGGAAGCAAAGAAGGCTTATTTTAAAATGCTTCAGGCAGCCCATAATGAATCAGGCAGGTATCATACCATAGTCATAACACACAGCCCTGAAGCTCAATCAATGATACCTCAAAAGATAGAAATATCCGAACTGGCGGGAACTGTAACAAATGAAGTTGAAAAGCTTGAATTAACAGGAGCGAATCATGGCTAAAGGCAATATGTACTCCTGGATTGATGATAATTTCAATCCCGTAAAAGGTCCCTGCGAATATGACTGTTTTTATTGTTATATGAACCGGTTCCCCGGCCGGGGGAAACTCAGGCTCGATGAAAACGTATTAAAGTCGAATCCCGGAACCGGAAAAATCGTATTCGTATGCAGCGGGACAGACCTGTTTCAAAATGCGGTAAGTTCCGGGTGGATAAGGAAAGTACTTATGAAGTTGAATACCTGTCCCGGTAACAAATACTTATTACAGACAAAGAATCCTGCACGGCTGTTTGATTTTATAGAACTGATTGAACCGCACATGATTCTGTGTACGACAATTGAAAGCGACATGAATCATAAGGTATCCAAAGCCCCTTTGCCTGTAGTAAGAGCAGCAGCTTTAAAGACAATTAAAAAATATTTTCCGCAGTTTATGACCATGATAACAATCGAACCCATTATGCAGTTTACTGAAAGCTTTATCGATATGCTCACAGGTACTCACCCGGATGTAATCAACATAGGTGCAAACTCCCGGCCTGATGTGAAATTACCCGAACCGGAACCCGGCCAGGTGTACCGGCTGATAGGGCAAATAAAAGAAAGACTGCCGGAAACAATATTACATATCAAGAAAAATCTTTCCCGCATTTACAGGGAGGAAGAATGTATCCAGTTAAGGCCCTGGCCGGGAGGTTGATTGCGTGAAGGATAAAGAGGTTTTAGAAAAGAATATAACAGCAGTATCAAAGGATACCTGTATTTTTAAATCGGCCCAAATAACCGGTAATTACCGGTATTACCTTATTAGACGGTGGAATACGAAAAAGCAGGTACTGATGTGGGTGATGCTGAATCCGTCAACAGCAGACGATGAAAATGACGACCATACCATCCGCAAGATAGTGGGCTTTTCTAAAAGATTCAATGCCGGGACTGCGATTGTTGTTAATCTTTACGCTTACAGGGCGACAAATCCCTCCTTATTGTTCCGGAATCCCAAAGTTGATTATATAGGAAAAGCCAACGATCACACTCTCAAAAAATATAAATCTTTTGCTGATAAGATTGTTTTTGCCTGTGGCACTCATGCAAAACCTGAAAGATTGATTGAGGTATATAATATGCTTAGACCTCAATATGGTGATATATACTGTCTTAAGAAAAATAAGGATGGTACTCCGGCGCATCCTGCCAGGTTACCATATAACAGCAGATTAATACCTTATAGATTGAAATATTACCGGTCTGATAAAAAATTTTTTGCATGCATCCCATTTCAGAACTTAAATCATAACAAAGGCAGAAGCGACAAAACCATACAAAGCGGGGTATTACGGTGACAAACACTTTTCTTCAAGGCGATGCCCTGGATGTACTTAAAAACCTGCCTTCCCGGTATGTCAACTGCTGTGTCACCTCACCGCCTTACTGGGGGCTGCGTGATTATGGAGTTCCCGGACAGATCGGGCTTGAAGATAATCCGAAAGCATATATCAATAAACTGGTTTCAGTGTTCCGGGAAGTACGGAGGGTGCTTAAGGATAATGGGACACTGTGGCTCAATATGGGAGATTGTTATGCCGGAAGCGGAAAAGCCGGCTATAATCCGGAATATCAAAAAAAACACACTCAATTTAACAGCCGTGTGAGAAAAGAAACACTTGGAAAGCCTGTAAGTGCGAAGAAAATCGGTCTTAAACCTAAAGACCTTGTGGGAATACCCTGGATGCTTGCATTCGCTCTTCGCACCGATGGATGGTACCTGAGAAGCGATATAATATGGTATAAACCTAATCCAATGCCGGAGAGTGTAGGAGACCGCCCGTCAAAAGCACATGAATATATATTTCTTTTAAGTAAATCGAAGAAATATTACTATGATGCAGATGCAATAAAAGAACCTTATGCCAATTCAACATATGTCAGGTTGTCACAGAAAAATATTAAAAACCAGCGGGGATCATTAAGGGCTAACGGCGGAATGAAAACGAATGGCCCTATGAAAGCAAGAGGACACATAAAAACCGGCGGGAAATACAACAATAATAAAAATTATGGGGGCGGCGGATCCAGGTTTGAAAAACACAGCGGCTATTTTGATAAAGACGGGAACCTGATTGGCACAGGAATGCGAAATAAACGAACGGTATGGATAGTAACAACACAGCCATTTAAAGAAGCCCATTTTGCCACGTTTCCAATAAAACTGATTGTCCCCTGTATAAGGGCAGGATGCCCGGAAAGCGGTATTGTACTGGACCCCTTTATAGGTTCAGGGACAACCGCGTTAGTCGCAAAATTATTATGCAGGAATTTTGTCGGGATTGAGATAAATCCGGAATATATAAAGATTGCAGAAGACCGTTTAATGAATGAAATCCCCTTGTTTATGGAAGAGATAAGAAATGGTAAATAACAGCTGGTCAAAGAAAATAGTACATTGGGAAGATGAAAAAAATCATTATTACTCGATAGTGTTTACCTGGCAATTATACAGGTGGTCTAAACATATTCAGCCCGAATTGGATGGAAAAAATATTATTGCCGGCGGACCTGCTGTGAAGCTTATGCCGGAAATAGTACCATCCTGGATTAACATTGGTAAAGATATTCCGTCACTTTACAGACATAATCATTCAGCTACAAAAACATCAACCGGGTGTATTCGAAAATGCAGGTTCTGTTCCGTTCCCCGGACAGAAGGCAGTCTAAAGGAATTAAAAAAATGGGAAGTAAAACCTGTTTTAATCGACAATAATTTACTTGCATGTTCAAGGAAGCATTTTAATAAGGTAATTGATAAACTAAAAAGACTAAAGTGGTGTGATTTTAACCAGGGACTGGATGCACGTCTGATGACAAAATATCATGCTGACAGACTGGCGGAATTAAACAATCCTTTAGTCCGCCTGTCGTTTGATGAACTGCACCATGAATCACCTGTATGTAATGCAATTATTCTTTTAAGAAAAGCAGGGATACCAAAGAAGAATATCAGGATTTATGTGCTTATAGGATTTGCTGACGATCCGGAAGATGCTTTATATCGTTTGGAACTGATTCGCTCATTTGGTATAAAGCCAAATCCCATGAGATACCAGCCGCCCGAAACTTTTAGAAAAAACAGTTATGTACATCCGAAGTGGACTCATAAAGAGCTGGACAGGTTCATGAGTTACTGGTCAAATCTGCGGTTTACCGGCGCAGTCCCGTTTAACGAATATGAACATCGGAAAAGGAAACATATAGAAAGAAATTTATTTAATGAAGATACAGTCTTAATTAAACAGGAGGGATTTTGGCAAGAAGCATTAAAAAAGGTTTAGATTATTTTCCTTTAGATGTTAATGATGATCGAAAATGGAAATTACTCCGGGCAAAATATGGAATTAAAGGTATTGGTGTGTTCGTTGAGCTTCTTCGAATAATTTACAGCGAGGGATATTATTATCCGTGGGACGAGGAGTCACAACTTATTTTTGCACATGACACCGGAATTACGATTGATTTTCTTACAGAAATAGTGGATTTTCTTACAGAAAAAGGCTTTTTTCAGGAAGAAAAAAGGCATAAAATGGGTATTTTAACCAGCCACGGGATACAAATAAGGTATTTAAAAGCCTGTGAATGCCGTTCAAAAATCATAATTGAAGACAAATTTCGTCTTTTTGAGCTTGATGAACTGCCTGAAGGATTACAAAAGAAAGTAAACATTATCACTCCCTTTAATAAGGAAGAAAATATCGATTTTCAGGAAGAAAACGGCCATTTTCAGGAAGAAAATACCAGCGCTGGGGAAGAAAACAGCCGTTTTCTTCCTGAAAATGACATAAAGAAAAGTAAAGTAAAGAAAAGTAAAGTAAATAATATTAATGTGACTTTGCCGCAAATTTCCGATCTTAAACCTTTTATCGCCTTTTATAAAAAATCATTAAAACAGAGAGGGAATATTGAATATCCTGAAGAATTTGAGACCTGGTGGAAATCATATCCGAGGCAGGAAGATAAAAAAGCGGCTTTTTTGCAATGGTTAATTAATCTTGAAATTGGTGTAGATTTTATTGAATTACAAAATGCTGCAGAAAATTATAAAGATCATGTTCTTCAGGCGAAGACTGAAATTAAATATATAAAACACCCCAAAACATTTCTTGGCTCTTCAGAACCCTGGAGAGAATATATCAAAGCAAGAGCAAGCCCTGAAAAAAAAACCGGATGGGAAGATTTGCCGGATTACCTGGATGGGACTAAAACCGGTTTTGATTTTTCGGAGGATAAATGGTAAAAGCGAAAACAGCAATTTCAAATTATTTTAAAAATATTAAAATCGATCCGGAAGCTGAGAAAGAAATTGAGCTGAAAGAGAAAAGAGAAAATGCAGAGAAATTAAAAGCCGGATATATCAAGTTATTTGGAAAACGGTTCTGGAACAAATCTCTTGATAACTATGAGATTTATGATGATAAACAAAAGCAGGTATATCAATTATGTCTTGACTACTCTGACAACCTTCAAAAAGTATATAAAACAGGAAAGGTAATTGTGTTAACCGGTAAACCGGGCACAGGGAAAAATCATTTAATCTACGGGATGATAAAAAAAATTCTGGCTGCCGGCTATTCGGTTGAGTTTGCGAAATGGTATCGAATAATGCGGGATATAAAAGAATCCTGGACCGGAAAGTTTTTTTCAGCTGACGGGTGGCGGATGAATGAAAATGATATAATAAAAAAATATATTACCTGCAAGTTCCTTTTTCTCGAAGAGATCGGGATTCAATATAAAACCGATAATGAAAGACTTTTTCTTTATGATATTTTAGATCATCGATACAGTGACTGCAAACCCTATATCCTCACTTCGAACCTGTCCCTTGATGAATTTAAAAAATCAATAGATTTTGACGGTTATAATCGAATATGGGACCGGATTAATGAAACCGGCAAAGTATTGTTCTGTGACTGGGAGAGTTACAGGACCAGGCGGAGAGATAACAAATCTTAAACGGGAGGTACAAAATAATGGCAAAAATATTGCCGAAAAGTAAATCAAAATTAAAAAAGGAAATCAGTCTTTTCGGCCGGAAATATTATCTATATATTTTTGACTGGATTGAAGATGATATTATCCAGAAAGTAGAACCTGCAGTAACGTTAAATATATTTTCTGACTTCCTATTATTCCCGGATGATTTTATCCCCAGGTTATTGATGAATGAAAAGACTTACAGCAAATTCTGTAAAATAGTCAATGATGGAAATATAATAAAAATGAAAAACGACAGGGCCGGTGTATGAAAAAAAAGAAAAAGTATCATGGTTATCCGGAGATAAAAAAGGAACCTGTAAAATCGATTATGGATTTTTTATATTATCAGGATATTTTGACAGATGGTGCTTATCAGATAGTACATATTTATATAACGGATCTGGAAAAGGAAATCAGCCTGCGAATTGATAGAGTTTCCTGACAAGAATATTGTAAGTAAACTGCGGCTGGCTTTACCAGGGACCCGGATCAGGTAATATCTTATGAAAGGATTTTGATATGGAGACAATAGATGCGATTAACAAAAAAATCGCTTTATTAAAAGATAAACTTCAAAATGTAAAGGGAAGGGAAACCAAGGTCTATTCCCGGATAACCGGTTATTACCGGCCCGTAAAGAGATGGAATCCCGGTAAACGGGAAGAGTTCAGAAAGCGGAAATATTTTAAGGTGAAAGGTTAATCAAGGGTCACGATGAATGAAAACTATATATCGAAAATTATCATAACCTGGGGAGGACGTAGAGAAGAGATAGAAGTGCCTGAGTTTATAGAAAGTATTTTTGCTATAATTAAGGACCATGGGAAAAGTGACGGAGAAAAGCTTGTCGCTATTTTAAAAGAGATCGATGGGATGAAAATCAATGTCCGGAATTCACTGTTGAAAAAGATACGGAATGCTGATATCCGGGCAAAAATAGACAGCATGATGGGTGGAGAGCCCAGGTTGGAGATTAATGAGATAAAGAGGCAGGTAGGGAGGGAGTATGGATTGGGGATCAGGCAGGTGGAAAATATTATGGCCGGGAAATAAAAGTATAGTTAAGATAACTATGACTGGTGAACTCTACTTTGTTGTCTTATCTTCAAAACCAACTATTTATCCATCCTCATCTAACAAGCTTTAGCTTGTTAATTTTGATTGTTATATACTTCATAAAGTTCCTAATTCTCAATTTTTCCATTTTACTATTTCCTATATTCATATTCTAAGTTAATGTTACGATATAAGATATATCGATTATTTTTTATGTAAATAAGGCTTTTCTGAAAATCAAAATGCTAATATAATCAGCTTATGATCATCACTGAAAAGTTAATGCTACAGCAGGACATACACTTCAAACTCAGGACACGGGCTATTTAGGATGTCGCCCTTATGTATTGGAGTTGACAAGAGTATCCCCTGGAGTTGGATTTATGTGTCTGGAAAGGCAAGTATATTCCAGTGGTCCAGGAAAAAGTGTAGAAAATCTGCGAGGATTTGTTGCAGGGAGTTATTTTGATATTGAAAAAGGAATGTGAATCCTGCGGGTGAGGTATAAACGGCTACTCAGTATTGATTACTATATCAGTCATGAATGTGGACTGATAGGGATGATTCATGGCAGAAAGTGGATACGAAAGGGATTTTTAATTGGCAAAAAGAGTACAAACAATTAAATCATTATCATCTTATCCATTTCATTGTCCTAATTGTGATAAATTAATTAAGGAGATTAAAATCTATTGCTCTGATCTTTGTCGAGATGAAGCATCTTTTATCCGTTATTATCGTGCATGTATAGCAGATAAGCGGATTAAGCAAAATGATGTAAAAGCAGCTATTGCTATAAGACTTGCTCATATTCTTGCTGGTGGTTATAATGCACGTTCACGTCGAATACCAGATTCAATCCGCAAAGAAGTTATCCGGCGTGATAATGGACGATGTCGGGTTTGCGGTAAACCGGGGAATCAGATTGACCATATTCGCGGGAATAGCAGCGATATTAATAATCTTCAATTGCTTTGTCTCAACTGCCACAATAAAAAAACTATGGCAAATTTAAAACCCATTTCGCCTGATAGTCATCCGGAAAAATATGCACATGCAGAAGCCTTGCTTTCAAGGGTACATACCTCAAAACCATTAAGACTCTGTGATGGAACTGACTGGAGTAAAAATTGGCGAAAAATATTAAAGGCGAGAAAAGAAATGGGAAAAAAGATGATCAATATCAGAAATAAAAACGCTTCACTCTTTATGCGAAAAAATCGCCATTATTGGCATTTCTATTACTGGGGCCGGGATGAAAAGCGGCATTGCATTTCCACCGGGGAATCTCTGAAAGACAAAGCTGAACAGTTCATGAAACAATTCCTCACAGATCTGGAAAAGAGATAATCAATTCTCGAAGCATCATACCTAAAAGTATTAATCGAAACATCAATTATCCCCTCATGTTTTTTACGTAAAAACACGAAATTGTATCCTTCCAGGCTTGTGATACGGGTTCGATTCCCTTCACTCATTTTTTCCTTACTTGTATGAAAATCACAACAAAATCCCTTCCAAGCATAACCAAATAACAAACCTTTCCCTTCCTCTACGAAAAAAACTGACGAAATATTTCCCACGACTTTTTCGCAACTTCTACAGTACATTTCATATAAACCATGAAGTGTACACAGAAAAATCCACCCCCAAAATCAATCTCCATAAAATGCCAGGGGGCTGATCTTAAGAACCTTGATGAACTGCTGGAGTTCCAGGGTTCTATTAAACGATTATCCAAAAAGAACCTGGAAAAACTTCGCAATGCAATTCTGAAATACGGTTTTATTGCACCGATATTTATCTGGAAAAGCCGAAAAAAACTGCATATACTTGACGGCCATCAACGACTCAAGGCTTTACGTACTTTTGAAGAAGAAGGCTATAAAATACCTCCCCTGCCTGTGGATTACATCCATGCAAAAAGTGAAAAAGAAGCCAAAGAAAAACTCCTGCATATCACAAGCCAGTACGGTGAATTTGATAAAAAGGGACTGGATGAGTTTATACTCACCGCCAACCTCGATATCTCCGACCTGGAAACAATCCGGCTGACAGATACGGAATTGAAAATAACAGATCCTTCACACACCTCGGATACTGAAGGGGATGATGATGTTCCGGAAAATATTCCGGTAATAACCAAACAGGGTGATCTCTGGGAACTGGGAAGGCATAAGGTTATCTGCGGTGATAGTACGGACAGTGAACTGGTTGATAATCTGCTTGGAAATTTGAAAGCCGATATGATCTTTACCGATCCCCCCTATGGTGTCAGTTATACGGACAAAAACAAGTTTTTTAATAAAATCGACAAGGCAACCAGAATCCAGACACCCATAAAAAACGACCACCTTACACTCAAGCAGATAAGCAGTCTATGGGCTGATATGTTTACTGCGTGGAAAGACCGTCTTTCGGAATATTCCTGCTATTATTTCTGCGCTCCCCAGGGTGGAGACCTGCTTCTCCGGTTTATGAGTCTGATGAATAAAAACGGCTTCCCGTTACGTCATACAATCATCTGGAAGAAGAACCATCACGTCCTTGGCCGGTGTGATTACAACTACAAGCACGAACCTCTGCTTTACGGGTGGCAGAAAAAACACAAGTTTTTCGGATACGGCGATCAGCGGTTTTCCGTGTGGGAATATGACAAACCCCATAAAAGCGAACTGCATCCCACCATGAAACCTGTGGACCTGATAGTAAATGCGATTCTTAACTCATCAGAAACCAACCAGATTATCGCAGATCCTTTTCTGGGTTCCGGGTCTACCATGATTGCATGTGAAAAGACAGACCGGATCTGCTTTGGAATGGAGATAGATGAGCATTACTGTGATGTGATTGTCAAACGGTATATCGACTGGTGTGAGAAAAATAGCAGAAAGATAGAAATCAGGTTGAATCGAAGAAAGTTTGAAATATCAAAAGTTAAAGAGAAGGCTTCAATATGAAAGAAATAGCCGTAAAATGCAGAGGAGCTGAATATAAATCAATAGACACATTACTGGATTTACAGGGTGGTCTTAAAAAATTAAATAAAACCAATCTTGATAAATTAAAACAGGCAATACTTAAACATGGATTCATAGCACCTGTATTCATATGGGAGAATAAAGGCAAATCCTATGTTTTGGACGGCAATCAAAGAATTAAAGCTCTCTGTTCTTTAAGAGAAAAAGGATACAAAATACCGGAATTACCTGTTGATTTCATTATGGCTGAAAACAGGAAAGAAGCTAAAGAGAAATTGCTGCACATAACAAGTCAATATGGTGATTTTGATAAAAAGGGCCTGGATGAGTTTATTCTTACAGCTAACCTCGATATCTCCGACCTGGATACAATCCGGCTGACAAAAACCGAATTGAATATCACCTTCATACAGGAAGAAAAAAAGACAGAAGGAGATGATGATATTAATGAGGAAGTGCCGGCATTAACGGAACCGGGTGATTTATGGGAATTAGGTAACCATCGATTGTTATGTGGCGATAGTACGAGTCCTGATGATGTTATTAAACTGATGAATAACCGGAAAGCCAGGATGACTGTCACCAGCCCACCTTATGAAAATCAGCGGGAATATTCACAGTTTCAAAATTATACAGAATATCTGGATTTTATAGATAGAATAATTCCTGTAATAAAATCAGTTGCTTTAAAGAATTTCATATGTGTCTGGAACATAGGATCGTCGGAACCGACACATAATTTTATACCTGCAGATAATTATCAGCAATTCAGAAAAGCCGGATTTACATGGATTGAATGGATTGTCTGGAAAAAGCCCGGAGGTAATTTCAGTATTCCCAGAAGCCAGCATATAGAAAATGGTATTTATATTCCTGCATTATGCTGGGAATCGATAACAGTATATCTCCTGGGGAACAGACCCCATTTTGAAATCGAAGATAAAGCAGAAATAAGAGAGAACTGGCAGTTTAACTGCTGGGAAATGAACCAGGTTATCGGCAGTATCCAGCAGAAAATAGGACATAATGCATTATTCCCAATAGAACTTCCCTACAGGGCAGTTAAATCATATTCAAAAAAGAATGAAATCATATTTGATCCGTTTTGTGGCGGCGGGACTACTTTAATAGCCTGTAATAAAGCAGAACGAATTTGTTATGGAATGGAAATACTCCCTCATTATTGTGATGTAATTGTTAAACGATATGCCTGCTGGTGTGAGAAAAATGGCCGGGACATTGAAATTAAATTAAATAATAAACCTTTTGATATTTCTACGCTGAAAAACAGAGAGAAAACAGCGTGAAATGGCAAGAAGCAGCAGTACATGGAAACCCGGTCAATCCGGAAATCCAAAAGGAAGACCCAGGAAAAACAAAACATTAACGGAAATTTTAGCAAAGCATGGAAAGAAAAGAGATGTTAAAGACGGAGAAAAAAACATATCCCGGAAAGAGGCACTGGCTAAGAAGCTGTGGGCACTGGCTCTTTCCGGTGATATTGCTGCTATCCGGTATATTTACGACAGGATTGACGGCAAGCCGGACCAGTACCATCAGATGGATCTGGAACATTCAGCCGCAGAAAATCTCCTTGAGGCCCTTAAAGAAGCCCATGCAAGAAGAGAAGATGAGTCTGATCGATGATCTGGTTTTTTACCTGGATAACCCTGCTGCGTATGTTGAAGATATAATCGGTGCCGTTCCAACGCCCCAGCAGAGAAAAGTTTTAGAACGGCTGCCTTATGATTCGGCTATCGCAGGCAAGTCCGGGCATGGTATCGGAAAGACCGCACTTGAAGCCTGGAGTATCCTGTGGTTTCTGCCATTACACCCCTTTGCAAGAGTCCCCTGTACAGCCCCGACAGCCCATCAGCTGGAGGATGTACTCTGGCCGGAAATCAAATACTGGCTTAACGGTTCAAGCATAAAAAACCATCTTGAATGGACAAAAACCCGGCTGGCTGTAAAGGGCTTTGAAGAGACATGGTTTGCCGTCCCCCGGAGTTCTAACAAACCCGAAAACCTCCAGGGGTTCCACGGGGCTTATGTGCTTTATGTGATCGATGAAGCTTCCGGTGTCCCCCAGGAAATCATGGAGGTGGTGGAAGGTGCTTTGACCAATAAGGGGGCAAAGCTTCTTATGATGGGAAATCCTACCCAGGTCTCAGGTACCTTTTATGACGCTTTTCACAAGGACAGGGCGTTATATAAAACATTTACCTTTAATTCGGAAGAATCCTCCCTTGTATCATCATCGTACTGTAAGAGGATTGCCAAGAAATACGGTAAAGAATCGGATGTGTACCGGGTAAGGGTAAAAGGGATTTTTGCAAAAGGGTCACCTGATACCCTGATTCATCTTGATGTGCTGGAAAAAGCGATTATCAGGACAGTCGATCCTGTCGGTAAAATATTCATCGGGGTTGATCCTGCGCGGTTCGGTGATGATGAATCGGTCATCTGTTACAGACACGGGTATGATGTAAAACCGTTTTCAGGCTTTCACGGGATCGATACAACCCGGCTAGCCGGGGAGGTAAGCAGGCTGGTAAAACGAATCAGGGTCGGCGGATACGATGAGACGATCCAGGTAAGGATCGATGACACGGGAATAGGGGCCGGTGTCACCGACCAGCTTAGACTCCAGGAAAACAAACTGAATATCCGGGTAGTGCCGGTCAATTTCGGCGGGAGCGGGGATAATGATTATACCGATACGGCATCAAAAATGTGGGGCAATATCAAATCGCTGCTTCCATATCTTCACCTGCCCGATGATGACGATCTCATAGCCCAGCTGTCCACACGAAAATACAGACTCATGCCGGACGGGAGAGTCAAACTCGAAAAAAAAGAGGATATGAAAAAACGGGGACTTACCTCACCTGACCGGGCGGATGCCCTGGCCTTATGTTTAGGCGATTTTCACATACCGGTTTTAGGGAAAACAAAGCATAAGAAAAAACCCATTACTGCAGGAATGAGGAACAGGAAGTTTTAATATGGGACGAAAGAAACGAAAGCGAAAAAAGAAGAAATCTCCCGTTTCCGTGACCGGGCAGAATAAACAGATGCGATTATCAGCCGGAAAGCAATTTGTCTCCGGCATGACGGCAGGGGTAACCGGAAATACCGGGTATTACGGAGAAGCGGTGACCGGGGAATATTTAAACCGGCTGAAAGGCGGTCCGGGAAGGCTTGTATATGATGAGATGCGGAGAAGCGATCCGCAGATCCAGGCGGTCTTAAAAGCCATCACATTACCGATCCGTCGGACACCCTATTATGTGGAACCGCCGTCAGACAAACCGCAGGATAAACAGATTGCAGAAACCATCGAGACAAATCTGTTTAAAGATATGACCATCACCTGGGACGATACCATACGGCATGCCCTCCTGATGCTTCCTTTCGGCTTTTCAATTCTGGAAAAGGTATGGGAATTAAAACCTGATTACCATATCGGATTACGGAAACTTGATCCCCGGCTTCCGCAGTCAATCACCCGGTGGAATATAGATGAAAAAACGAAATCCTTAAAGCATGTGGTACAGGCGGATTCAAACGGTGATGAATACAAATTACCCATTGAAAAGATACTGGTTTTTTCATCAGACAAGGAAGGGGATAACTGGGAAGGAACGTCCATTTTACGGGGAGCATATAAACCCTGGTATCTGAAAAACGATTTTGAAAAGATCAATGCCATCAAACATGACCGCTATGGTGTGGGAATTCCTGTGGCGAATGTCCCGGAAGGAGTGCAGAAAGGATCGGAAGCCTGGGAGGATACGGAGGAGGCACTGGAATCCCTGCATGCCAATGAACAGGGATATATCGTGGCGCCGGAAGGGTATAAGTTTGAGTTATTAACCGGCGGGGAGACAGGTGCCGGCACCAACACCCTTGAATCGATCAAATACTATGACGAAATGATCGCCAAGTGCATGCTGGCCATGTTCATCTCACTCGGGACCAGCCAGACAGGAAGCCGGGCTCTGGGCAGTTCCTTTATAGACGTGTTTCTGGATTCCCTGCAGGCTTATGCAGATTATATGTGTGAGGTGGTCTCCCGGTTCTGCCTGAAGGAATATGTGGATTACAACTGGCAGGTAAAAGAATACCCGGTCTTAAAAGCCCAGCGTATAAAACGGCTCGATACCCAGACCATTGCACTGTTAGTCAAATCCGGTGTGATAAAAGCTGACAGGGACCTTGAAAACTCGGTAAGAGAGGTGCTGAACCTCCCCGAACAGAAGGAGGAAGTAAACGTAAATGTCAGGAAAAAAGAAAAACCAGGGACAGAGGAGACGGATGAGAAAGAGACAGGAGAAGAAAAAGACGAGACCGGGGAAGAGGTGGAGGCGGAGGAACAACTCTCCACCCGCAAACCTTTTCAATTTAAAACCGGGAAAAATAAAGGACTATCAAAAGAAGAAGAGATTGTGGATCTGATCTCCATAGAAAACCGGCTGGATAAAGCAGAATACGATCTGACAAAAGAACTGCTTGCCATGAAAGAACAGCAGAGAGAGGATATCATCAACCAGCTTGTTGCCGGCCGGAAGGTACAGAATATCCGGGTGATTCTTAAAAAGGATATGTTCAACCTGCTCATGAAAGCCTTTAAAAATCAGTTGAATGAAGGAAGGAAAGAAGTCAGGGAAGAGCTTAAGAACCAGGGGCTTACAAAGATCAAAATGGCATCCGAAAACCGGACACCGGAGGATTACTCGGAGTATGTGGATATCATAGCCGAAGAGACCATGATCGACATCGAGGATGCGTCTCACAAACTTGTCTCGATACTCTCCTTCAAAGCAGTGGAGGGGGCCTTCAGACGCGGTCTTCGCGGAGAAGCCCTGAAATCATATCTTGAACAGTACAACTTAAGTGACAGAACCTGGAAAGACATGCTTGCCGGTGCAATAAACAAAGGCTGGGGTGCGGGCCGGGACCTGGAAGGGAAAAGATGGAAAGACGATATCGAATATGCCTGCTATTCCTGTGTCCTGGATAAAGACAGCTGCCGGGTTTGTGCTGCGTTAGACGGTAAGGAGCATGCGGTGGGGGATCCCGATTATATCACCCCGAATCCCGACTGCCTGGGCTGCAACCGGTGCAGGTGTATGACCATCTTTGTCCTGAAACATGAGGGGATGAGTGAAGAAGAGTTTCCCGGCTTCTCTTCAGATCAGGTAAAAAACCACAAGGAGGTTCAGTATGCCTTATCCGAATGAACACAGTGCGCGGCTTAAAAACCCGGACGATTTTAATAAAGAGACCTTCAGGAGGACAAAAGGCGGGACCATCTACAGCAGGATCAAAGTGCCGTCTGCCATTCATATAATCTGGGGAAAACTCAAGGGAAAAGACGATACGGATGATCCCCCCATTCCCCAGGCACTGCGTTTCCCAATAGAGAAGTGGACAGTAGCACAGGCAAAGAAATGGCTTAAAGACCATAACATCAAATACATCCTCTTTGAACCCGCATCCAAATCCAGTGAGTCTGCAGATACGTATCAGGTTAAAAACAAATTTAAGAAAGATGATGCGGAAAAGTACAAAAAGGGATTGACGGATAAACAGAAGGAGAAATGGGTGAAGGCTGCAAACGAAGCTTTAAACTCATGCATATTAAGCGGCGGAAGCAATATGGAATGTGAGATAGCAGCGATCAAACATGCAAATGCCCTGTTCAACCGTAACAAAAAGGCATCTGACACACGGTATTTGTCAAAAGACAACACTGTGGAGGTGGAAGGGAAACGAATCGTCACCAAATTACGGTTAACCTTAACTGAAGCGGAAGATACGGACGATTACCAGATGATCCTTCCTGTCGGTGCTTTTCATGCCACCTTTTACGGCGAGATTATCATAACACCCACATTCTGTGAAGCCCTTTATCAAAACTGGAAAGACATGGTCATGGGCAACCGTGAACCTTTTATCGATACCCTTCATGACCGGGGAAAGGCCAATGGCTGGATTGTTGATCTTGCAGTAAGAACCGACGGCCTTTATGCCAGGATTGAATGGACAAAGATGGGGGAGGAGAATATCCGGGAGGGATATTTCAAATATTTTTCTTCAGACCTGGGGGAGGTATCGGATATCGACAGCGGTGATCCTGTCTGGCCGGTACTGATTGCAGTTGCCCTCTGTAATACCCCTGTCATGAATACCATGCCGAAAGCTCACTTAAGTGAGACGGAAATAGAAAAAATCCTTGCGCATGGCGACGAGGATAATCCGGATAACGACGAGGAGTCGGAAATGAACAAGGAAGAACTCATTAAACTGGTTATGTCGCTGAGCGAAGAGGAGAAAAAAGAACTTGTTAAAGCTTTGAACATAAGCAATTCCGGTAAAGCTGATAATCAGACTGGAAAACCGGAGAATAATGATTCAAAGCTTACAGACCAGGGTATAAAAAATGCCCTGCTGGATACTCTATCCGAACTCAGTAAATTAAGCGAGGGAAAAGGAAAGGAGACCGATGCGGAACTCCTTGAATCAGACCTTCTTCGTACCAAGGTAGATGCCCTGGTAAAAATCAACAAACAGCTTTCAGAAAAAATCATCTTTATCCAGAAGCGTGATATTGAAAGGCGGAAGAAAGAGGTGATCGGAAAAGCACTTGCCGAGGGGAAAATCGTTCCCAGGGACAGGAAGTTCTGGGAAGAAAAGTTTGACACTGATCCCGAAGGCATCACTGAAATACTTGAACGGCAACCCTGTGTCATCACCTATGATGAAGTCGGCACAGGGGACAGCGGGTATGAACCGTTAAGTATTCCGAAATCGGAACGGCAGCTTATGAAACAGATCGGAATTGATTTCGACGACCTTAAGAAATACGGGAAAGGAGAAGAGACCGTATGAGTGCATTAACAGAATCAAGAGAACTGGAATACAAAGGCGATATTCAAAGGCTGGATATCGAGACGGCCGGTGATGCCACCTACTACAAAGGCGGGATGCTGGTCATCTCCGGGGGATACCTGGACAAACCGGCAGACGTAGCAGACCAGGTCCCGGTGGGTGTCTGTTCCGGTGTCCAGGGAAAAGCAAAGGTTGTGGCATCAGGCGATCATGACAAACTCACCGTGGACCGGGGACTAATCTGGATTCCCCATTCCGGTGCGGACCAGGCTGATGTGGGGACCCTGAAATACTTAGGCGATGACGGAGATGTGGTGGATGCACCGGGAACCAACCGCAACTGGGCTGTCCCGTGTCTGGGCTGGAACCAGGGCAGCCTGCTCCTTGATTTTGCCAATCCCGTGAAAACCGCATAAGGAGGGGAAACGAATGATAGTAAGTACAATTGCATTAGAAAGGTACCTTAATACCCTTTTCAATAAAACAATGGTCATCTTAAGTAAACAGATGGGAGCAGCCGGTCTGCTTTCACTGGTTACCGATGTTCCGTCAACAAAATCAGAAGAACGGTACGGCTGGCTGGGTGACCTTCCGGTGGTAAAGGAATGGCTGTCTGACAAAGATTATGCCGGACTGAAAGATTATGATTATACCATTAAAAATAAGGACTGGTACAATGCCATCGGTATTGACCGGAACGAACTTGATGACGACCAGATGGGTATGATCAAGCCCCGGATCGAGTCCATGGTGGCAGCCATGCAGAACTTCAAGGCCGATCTCATCGCACAGCTGATTGAATACGGGGAGACAAACAAGGCATATGACGGCCAGTCGTTTTTCGGCAACAGAACGGATAACGACAACCTCCTGGCAGGCAGCGGTATCACACTGGACAACCTGAAAGCTGATCTCACCACAGCAAGGGCAGCCATGATGCGGTTCAAGTCCGATACCTCAAAGGTGCTGCGGCTCACTCTTGATACCATCGTGTGTCCCCCGGAACTGGAAGAACCCTTTCTGGAACTCGTTACCTCTGCAACCATACCCGGTGTTGCCGGCGGAAATGTTTCCAATCCTTTCAAGACCTGGATCAAAAATGTGGTCGCTGAACCGACGCTCACGGATACAGGGGACTGGTACGGGTTCTGCACAACCTTTCCGCTGAAACCCTTTTTCTATCAGAACAGAAAAGAACCTGTCCCCGTACTGGACGACACCCAGGTAAAACGGAACAGGGTGCTTGGCTACTCCGTCGAGATGAGGGGAAATGCCGGTTACGGGTTCTACCAGATGGCCATCAAGGTAATCAATACATAAGGAGTACAGATATGACTGAAAGAAAACGTGTGAAAGTAAAGTATATAAACTCCGGGTTTGAAACGGAATACTATGAGGATGTGGCGGAAAAGCTTAAGAAAAAGGGAAAGATCATGATCCTGAAACAGGAAACAGTTAAATCCGACAGGAAAAAACCGGCTGAGAAGAAAGATAAGCCGGAGGATGGGGATGAGAAATAATCCGGGTGACAAATGTACTGTGATATAAGCGATGTACAGAAACGGATACAGCATATAACCTTTTCACCCACGTCCCGGCCGTCAGATACGGATATTACTGATTTCTGTGAAGTGATAAGCGAAGAGATGGACGGGAAAATGCAGGCAGTCGGTATTGTCCTGCCGGTTACGGATCCGTCAAAGCTTAAAATCTTAAAGAAAATCGCTATCGACGGTGTGGCGGCCCAGGTGTACCGGTCAGTGGAGATGGAGTCGGATATTGCAGAAGTGTATCAGGACCTTTATGAGAAAGCCATGAAACAGATAATGGAAAGACCGGCCATCATCTCTCAAAGCAATACAGCACAGACCGGCGTCTCATATTTTAAGGATACATCTGAGAGGCATTTCAAGCGGGAGGAGAAAGATTGGTAACAGCAGGTATAAAGATAATCGAGGATCAGCGGTATATCCGGGCTTTCAACAGAATCGGGGTTGAAATCCGGGATTTCAGTATTCCCTTTTCCTTTATCTATGAAGATTTCAAGCAGACCGAAAAGCAGATATTTGAAAGCGAGGGATTGCCTGAAAGATTTCTGCCCCTTTCACCCAGATACAGACGCTGGAAGGAACAGCATTATCCCGGACGAAAAATCATGCAGCTTACCAGGAGACTCATAGAGTCGCTCGTAAGTGTTTCTGCCGACACGATTATGGAGATCAAAAGAAGCAGTGCAGCATTCGGAACCAGAACACCATATGCTCACAGGCATCAGATGGGAACCTTCGGCATGCCGCAGCGGAAGATTGTACAGATCACGGAAGAGGTGAAAAGACGGTGGGACAAGATCGTCCACCGGTGGGTGATGCGGCTGTTTGATAAATACGGGATCACTACTTATGAAGAGTATATCTCTTTCGGGGGATTTTTATGATCTATGCACTTAAAGGAGTAAAAGCACATTTTGATTCGGTTCTGGACGGGATACTGATCACAATTGAAAGCGAAGAAAGTATCTCGATACCCCGGTGGAAGGTTATGGAGTACACCGAGATTCTGAACCGGCAGACACCTGCAATTGAAATACTGCCGGGAAAAACCATACCCGATTACAGCGACGAAGAAGGTCCCCTGGAAGAACCCTGGGATTATCATTACCTGGAAATTTACATCACCATGTCCGGTTCCGACACAAAAGAAATCGAGGAAAACCTGCTCTGGTACAGGGAGAGTATCAGAAGGGCTGTGAAAACCGACGGCACATTCGGGAACAGGTTCAACCGGGTAAGGCTGAAAGAGGCTGATTACAGTCCTATGGTGAAAAACCAGAAAGACGGGAAAATCTACCAGGTACTTACTCAAGGAATTGAGGTGCGTGTATACCGGTAAACCTTAAAGAATAAGGAGGAATAAACTTGTGGCAAGCACAAATCAGATAAAAGTAACAATCGGCGGACCGGAGAGTGTGCCCGGAGTTGCATCCGCATGTGAGTTTGTCATTCCCTTGCGTGCCGTGGCTGAATTGAACCGGTCTGCGGAAAGGGCCGAGGATCCGGCTATTATTGGTCGGAATATGTCATCAGGTGAATACCTCATGGCAGATAATGTGGGAGGCGGGATCCCTCTTACCCCCAGACCCTGCGGGGGGTACGGGAAACTGATTAAAAGCCTCCTGGGCAAGGAGCAGATAAAGCAGGGGTATCAGGAATGCGGTATGACCGGTTTAACCGGGGCAACAGATACCGGGCTGTCTGCTTCAAATACCTATTACTTTAAAATGAATGTGGATGGATCAGGGGAGCAGGAATACAATATCTCCACCGGGGCAGGTCCCACTATTACCTACAGTGACCTCTTGACATTACTTGCCGCCTGCATGGCTGCAAATACTGTGAACGCCGAATGGAACCTCTGGGCGGGAGATTTACGGGCCACCTCAATGAGCAATTCATCTCCTTCGACAATCGCACTTGCATCCGGTACTACGGGAACCGATCTGTTTTCATCGTTAACCGGCTTTACGGCCTTTGACAGTGCAGTAGACGGTGCACCCATGCAGACAGCAGGATGTATAAGAATCAGGTACAAGGGATCAGATGCAAGCTGCAGACTCCAAACCAATGGGGCGGACAATACGTTAGCTTCATCATCCGGGGCAAAGGGATCGGAAACTCCGGACAGCAATTTCGGTTCAGGCGGGATAATCGATTTTGATCTGGGGTCCTATGATACTCTGGGTGAGGTTGTCACGGAGATAGACGGTTATACGGATTATGACTGTGAAAAACTTTTTGGAATCGACAGTCTGGATCTTACCTCAAATACCGTAGAACACAGTGTTATAGTACAGGGAAGCCGAATATGGGCCTATATCTTTTTCGAATCCGCGGCATCCGGAGTATACAAACATACCTTCCTGTATAACATAAGCACGGAAGAACTTCCCACCTATTCCATTCAGAAAGACGGTTACCAGGATAATTTTCTCTATACAGGGTGTGTGGTAAACACCCTCTCCCTGTCAGCGGCATTGAAAGGCATGGCAGAAGGAGATGTGGATATCCTGGGGTTTACGGAGGCAGGAAGCCAGACAGCATCGAAACTGGCCCTGGAAGATGTTGATCCCATGATTTTTCATAAAGGGAGTATGAGTTTAGGTTCAAAAGAATATACCTATGTGAGAAACATAAGTGTGGAGTTCAACAACAACCACAATGCCGAAGGATACGGACAGGGGTCTACATCCAGACAGTATCACCAGAAAGGATTATTCGAAGGCTCGGGAGAAGTCCAGGTAAGACTTGACGCTGATTCCTATGCAGAACGGGCAAAGGTCTTTTCAAACGACCTTATCTCTTTGTCTTTTTACTTTAAAGGGAAAAACATATTCACCGATATCCCGGAACTCTGTCTTGTAGAACTTCCGTATTGCAATATCCAGGAGTTCGGGTTTACCGAGAATGCAGGAGTGTTTGATGCCTCGATAAGTTATAAAGTGCTGTATCCCAAAGGCATTATTTATAACAACCCGGTCAGGATAACGTTACTCACCCCGGATTCTGAAATCTATTAATAAGGAGATCATGATGGCAGGAAAATCTTTTAATAAACTTGGCTGGAAACAGCGTGTTGTCACCAAGACCGTTGGAGGTAAGGTAGAACTCGAATGCATGGATAACGAATACTGGATTAAACCTAAAAAATTGTCCATCGATGCCATGCAGCAGATCATGGCTTACAATAAAATCGAATTATCGGATGAAGAGTTGAAGAGTGAAGATATCGATAAAATTGAAGAAAAGGTAAAAGAAAAAATCAGTCAGTCAAAAACAAATGCCTGGGATAAAAATCTCATCGAAATGATGAAGGTCGCCTTTATAAACGGGGTACATGACCATAACTTCGATGAACCGGTATACCAGCTGGATGATAAGAGAAATGTAAAGACGGACAAAAAAGGTGAACCCCTTGTTGTTACGGATGATGCCGGCAATCCGGTGATGCGGAAATGTGAGTGGAATGAAGAATTATACGATCAGATGAAGGACTTTTCTTCAGCTGTTTTCGAGATTTATTCGATCGTCATGCAGTTCAACCGTCCTCCAAAAAAAAAGAAATCCGGGAAATAAATGATGTCGTTGAATGGATTTTCCGAAAGGTTGAGTTTAAACCCGGTGAGGTCCTGCCCGACGGCCAGGTCCCTTACCTTCTGATCAGAAAATGGTCGCCCTTTGTTGAAGACTGCATCCTCCTCCTGGATTCAGACGGTGCTTTCCGTCACTGGAAATATCCCGGATCATATTCCGAACAACCCTGGATAGATATCCAATTCTACAAAGTTATACGGGGAAGGTGGATCGAGTTAAGAAACAAGGAGATTGAATCAAAAATACCTAAATCAGGAGCAGCCATAAAATCCGGTAAACGGTTTCGGAAGCCTTCATTCAGACGGCGGGGAAAAATCAGGTGGCGATAAGAATTGAAGTAACAGGTGTTGATAATTTCTCCGGCACAGGCAGGAAGGTTGCCGGTGCCGTCGGCAAACTGAAAAGCAAAACTGAAGCAGCCGGGGCGGCAATGGAGATGACATGGAAGGATGTCGCCCTGGCTGTCGGTGCCCTGTATATTGCATTTAATAAAGCCAAACAAATCTTTGATGATTTAGTTAATAAATATGAAAAGCAGATCCTCGCTGAAACAAAACTCCAGTCTGCTTTAGTTGCCACAGGCCATGCAGCCGGATTCACTGAATTACAATTAAAGAAAATGGCTGCCGGTATGGCGGAGTTTACCACCTATACTGATGAAGCTTTAATCGAAGCAGAAGGACTGCTTTTAACCTTTACACAAATCGGAAAAGATATCTTCCCGCAGGCACTGGAAGCGGCTGCCGATATGTCGGCCATGTTCGGGCAGGAATTGAAACAGTCCGTTATCCAGCTTGGTACGGCCTTGAATGATCCGATCCAGGGTATCGGCAGACTGAGACGGATCGGAATCTCCTTTACCCAGGAACAGAAGGAGATGATAAAAGGGTTTGTCGAACTCGGT
Source organism: Spirochaetales bacterium (assembly GCA_016935735.1). Classification (GTDB taxonomy): domain Bacteria; phylum Spirochaetota; class Spirochaetia; order SZUA-6; family JAFGRV01; genus JAFGRV01. Next base: position 49,668 of record JAFGQK010000048.1, read on the forward strand.
GATGTGATGTCAGCCCAGCAGGTGATTATAGATGAGATCAACCGGGAGTTCGGCGGGGTAGCCCGGTTGATGGGCGAGACTGCAGTCGGTGCGTTCAGACGGCTTGAAAATAAATGGGTCGATTTACAGGAAAAAGCCGGCCAGGCACTGCTTGAAGGAATTACCCCGCTTTTTGAGGTCATAGAAGACTTTATCGCATTTTTAGAGAAAAACATCGATGTGTTTACTCAGGTAGGACAGGCAATCGCTTTTGTCGGTGCGGTTATTATCAATATCATAAAATTTGTTATTCAGTTTAAAGAAGCGATTATCACCTTTATCACGATCGTCTGGGGACTCCCCGCTGTGCTGGGTGCTGTCTCCACAGCTTTCGGTATCTTAAATACGGTAATACTGGCAAATCCTTTTGCCCTGGTTGCCGCAGCCATAGTCGGGGTTATTGCTGCAATTGCCGGTATGGTCGGTGAAACTATAAAAGCGAATGAAGAACTTAAGAAGCTGAAAGCTGAAGCCAATGAATTAGCTGAAGGAGAACTCCGGAAGGCTGCAAGAGGGCTGGTCAAGGATATGGGAGAGCTTCAGACCGCTTTGGCAAAAGCCAGGGATGAAATAACAAAGCTTGAAGAAGCAGCTATTAATGCCGGCAGAAAAGAACTCGATTCACTTTTAGATTTAATCTCCACCTATATAGATTTGCAGAGGAAAATTGAAGCCCAGATAAAAATCAGAAAAGAGATCGAGCTTTTAGAACGTGCCCAACGGGATGAAATCAATAACCTGAATGAGATCAACCAGGCCCTGGATATAGCAGAACGCAAATGGATGGAGAATGCACGTGTTTTAGCTGAAATGATTCAATATATGCGGGAAGGTGAGGGGCTGTCTGATGAGGTTATTATAGCAGATGAAAGTGTAAAGAAGTTACAGCAGAATATTAAATACTGGCAGGAGTTAATCGATCAGATAAAAAATACAGAAAAGGAGATTGAAACCTACGGTGCTGAATGGAAAAAGGTCGTTGAACAGCGGATTAAGATGGAGGAAGATTTTGCACAAAAATATTTTCAGCTTGTAAGTGACAGGATTACGATTCTTGAATACGAACGAAGTGAGGCAGTTAAAAAGGCTCAGGAAATCGGGGCGGGTACATACAATATTTTACGATTCTATAATGAACAGATCAGACGGGAAAAAGAAAAAGAAGCCCAAAAGCGTACAGAGTTTGAACAGGAATACTCCAATAAGCTTTTCCAGTTGACAGCAGACAGGGTGGAAATACTGGAATGGGAACGGCAGCAGGCAACCAGTAAGGCAGCCGAAATGGGTGCCGGTATTGCATCTGTCAACGCTTATTATGATGAGATGGTAAGGCGGGCAAAGGAAGAACTTGCCCAGGCAGAAATTGAAACCGAACAGGAAAAACTGTTAAAACTGAAACAGGAACAGGAAGCTTATGCCCGTGAACGGATGGCACTGGAAAAAGAGGTTCATGAGTATATTCTTTCGCTGGCTGACCAGGCCCTTTTATCGGAAAGCCGGAGACTTGAAAATCAGAAACAGCAGGAAATTACCCGGATTGAAGAGGTGGCGGAAAAGTGGCGCAGATCCATCGGTTACATGGTGAGTGCTGCCGGAGACATCGTTATACCTTTTGAAAAAATTGAGTTTAGTGAGTTGCTTGACGGTACTGATGAGGTAATCGACAGGACCGGAGAATGGAATGCTTTATATGAACAGGCATATGAAAACGAGAGAAAAATCAACTCTGCGATTACATCAATACTTTTAAAATATCATGAACTGATTGAAGCTGCAGAGAGAGAAGAAGAACTCCTCAGAATGATAGGGGAGGCTCACCTCGATGATTTCAAACTGCTTGAAAAAATCACGGAAGAAATGAAGACCCAGGAGCAGATCCGGAGAGAACAGATTGAGAGTCAGATAAAAGGACTTGAAGGACTGATAAGGTCTGTCCGGACAAATCTTGATCTGTTGCAGCCCGGGGCGATTATCGAAAAGCTTGAATATGAACGAATCATCAGACAGGCGAATGATGCAATTGTTTACCTGAAAACCGAACTGGCAAAAATCCCCACACAGGTAGATATTGCATTTTTAGAATTATCTGAAAAAGTCGGTTCTATCCTGGAAAAATATAAAGATCCGTTAAAGAAAAAGAAAGAAGCCCTGGAACTCGAAGCAAAGATGGTGGCCGAATATGTCCTGGCCTTACGTAAACGGTATGAAGAACAGACTGCTTATCTGAGAACCCTTGATAAAACATCAGAAGAGTTTTTAAAAGGATATGCTGAACTTTATAATCTGGCC
>JAFGQK010000399.1 GCA_016935735.1 Spirochaetales bacterium
ACCCCGCTTAAAGGGTAAACTTTTTCAAAAACCCCAGGCCCGTGGTCATTATTTGGTGTGGAAACATTGGCAACAATAACCAGTGCCCCTTCAAGGGTTTTTTTGAGTTTGAGTAATTCAACAGGATCATTTGCTGCTTTAAGCAGCCGTTCAACAGAATAATTCGGAAATGTATTCCCGTACCATGGCCCGGCCCAGTTTAGTATCATTCTTCCTTTATGATCTATAGGAATTTCAATATCTTCGATTTTATTCCCGGAAATATGTGCATTTTTCAATACAATCTTCTTTCCAAAGTATACATCTATAGTATCCGGCTGAACACCAAGATGTTCATACACCATCCGAAAGGCAAGACCCGGGTAATAGGCATTTTTATTTTTTCCGTCCCGGATTAAAAGCGGGAATTTCCTGTTCATGCCGTCATTATCAGCATCACAATTAATATGTCCAAGACTGTGTGAATAGCACAGTAATTCTTTAAAAGGGAGTATATCCTCCCGGGCAATGACCGGATCACCTTGAACAACAATATGCGGCTGTACGAGAAGCCCGGGGATTTCATCCGCATGATTTTCCTGGATTTTGTCACTGGATGGATTAAGGATGACGGGAGAAAGGACGTTTTTTGCATTCTTTACGGCCTGGATCAGGGAGTCATCATTTTCCACATAGCTTTTATCCTGGAATACAATATCAATCCCAATAGATGCTGCACCGGCATCTGCCAGTATATCAATCAGTTTCCCGAAGATTCTCCTGTCCCAGACAGGTATGTTCCGGTCCTGGAAAACAGAATCCCCTATGGCAATAAGGACAATCCTGTGGTCGATCGCTTCGTTTTTCTTCATCATATATCGGAGCCGGAAGAAATGATCATTCAACTGGGCATCGATAAGGGAAAATTGATTATTGAACAGGAAACCGGCCATATATGCGATGATAAATGAGACAATTATTATAACGGCAACCGTTTTCTTTTTGTCCAATACTATTTTCATATCATGTTCAACCAGGGTTTTATTCTACCTTATCTTTATAAAGAATTCAATAAGAAATATATGAAACAGTAATTCCCGGCAACACCTGAAAGTATAATAAAAAGAAAGAATAAACTGCGGATTCAACATCGGATTATGCAGATTTTTTATATATTTATATTTTTCTATTACCACTCTTAGATAAGTTTTACTTTTAATTTCATTTTTTCGGCAATTATGCATTGCCGTTTATCGCTGGTAAGAAAAAGATTACACATTGAAAAAACAGCACAACTGATGTGTAATGCATCAAGAGTACGGATTGTACCTTTTTCCAGACAGGTAATGGCTATATTGATTATAGAAGAGGTAATTTCTATAACCTCAAAATAATCTATATCTTGTAAAAATTCCATTTTTATTTTATTGTATTACCCTGTACTTATTTTATCTTCACGTTTTAAGCGGTTTAAAGCAGAAATAATTTCAGGAATACAAATCACTGATACACTGATACTTTTTGCTTTTTTACAATATGAGAAAAATGTGGATGTTGCGGGTTCTTCAATATATTTTTTTGCCAGGGTAGAAGAATCTAAAAACAACTGCATATCTTATTCTTCATCCCGTTCATCTAAAATAGCTTTTGTTAATGAAACATTATTAATAGTGAATAAAGCAGATTCACCCCAGAGTATTTTTTCTTTTTTCTTTACGGGGATTAAATGGGCAATAGGTTTTCCATACCGGTTTATTTCAATTATTTCTCCTTTTTCTACGTACCAATCATTGATTTTTTTACTGACATTTCCCATAAAGTGAATGAGTTAGTCAGTAATAAAAAATACCCCCCCCGGATTCGTATTTTTTCCATAAGGGGGTAATAGTAAATACCCTTCCATTATTTTTCAGACAAGTTAAGATGTGGTAACAAAGGAATATACTCATTCCTGTTTTTTTAAGGAGAGTTTTTTTACCATAGTAAATAAATATTGTGAAGCAAGGGGATTCTATAATCCCCTATAAAATAATTTTGGAGGTTTGTATGTCAGTTAAAAGTACAAAAGCAATAACCTTATTTATTGTTCTTATCTGTTTTTTGGGTTGTTCTACCAATCTTCCCCTGACCAAAAAGATTGAGGAACAACCGACTACGGCAGAAAGCATTTTGATCATTCCGCAGAGGAATCTGAATGTCACTGTTCAGTCTTCAAACGCCGGCAATACCGGCTTACTGGGTGCCCTCATCCTGATCGGCATAGATTCTGCACGTCAGGAAGCCGCCACAAAACAAGCAGCGCCGATTATCGCCAGGCTTGAGGAATTTGATTTTCGTATGGTGATGAGGGAAGCCCTCACCACCGAGCTTTCCAGAGTAACGAGTGTTAACTTTTCAGGCGAGAATGCGCTTGAAACCGTCTCCTCAAACTCGCAGGAGGAGATATCTTACAAAAAAGCGGTATCCGATGCTGTGCTGTTCGTCAACGTATCGTATACTATGCAAAATTACAATCTGAAGGTGACTGCCCTCTGCCGGTTGTATCCGAAAGCAGAGCGTTTGAATGCCTTCAAAGCGAGTAAAAGTGCGGCATCACCAACGGATGATCGCAGTTATATTTACAAAAATACATTTTCTTTTGTTCGTGAGGGGATCACACCAGATAATGTAATAGATGCCCTTAAAGAAGGTGCGGAGAACATTTCGAAACAGATTGTAGCCGATCTGAATAATACAAAGTAAGGCTATTAATCCAATAATCCCGCTCTGTAACTCATAAAAAGCAGGGCGGGTTTTAATATGTTAAATCATAAAAGCAGGGGAAAAATCAGTTTACGAATCCGCATTCCAAACATCCTGAACATCCTGAACATAGGGGGGGAATTCGAAAACAGGCAAAACTACTTGACATAAAAAATAGAACCACTGAATACACGGAAAACACTGAATGAAGAAGAAG
>JAFGQK010000400.1 GCA_016935735.1 Spirochaetales bacterium
AATAGTGTAAAAGCTGAAATACAAGAATTAAAAGCAAATCTAGCAAAAAATAGCCATAATAGCAATAAACCCCCATCAAGTGATGGAAGAACTCTATACAGCCATTTTTTTAATGATGAAGTACTCACATGAGGAAATTTTCCATCATTACCTCAGGATTATTCCACAGGGAAATCAAATGCATGGTATTGTATATGCTGCCCGGCGATAGAGAAAAAATCAGGGTATCATTGCATCAAAAGGAAAATAACTATTCCTGTATATAGTACCCTTTTGCCCGTATTATCACCTGTTCCGGGATACTATCCTCCACAGAAAAAACAATCGAAACAATGTCTCCCTTTTTCATAACCATGTAGTAATTGTCTGCTTTTGTTAATGATAGGGGGATTGAATCCGCATGCAGTTCCCTGGAACCGGTCCAGGCCGTTATACAATCGATATAACTCGTCTCATTCTTTGTTTCCCTTATTTGCAGGGAAAGCTTTCCATTGACGATAACCGGATTTTGAAGCCAGACATCAGAAAATTTATCCGCCCGCATACCAATGTGATTCGGGATAATTTCAACATCCTTTAAGAATTTTTTACCATTAAACACGTAAATGAATGGGCACATGCCGGCAGCAGGTTCCCAGTCGTCCGGATAATCCGAATCATCTGGCATATCGGAATCATCTATCATGTCGTCGATACTATTACTATCGGTTGTCATGCTGCGTGATTCGATTGCAATATTGAGAATATACGATCCTTCCCCGTTCAATGGCTCATTCGGCAGGAATCCCCTTTCTTCCGCTTCTGTTCCGGCTGCTGCAACCCCCAGATAATATAACCCAGATTGTTTGAACTTCCAGCTGAAGTAGCTGTCCAGTCCTTTTGTATCTTCTTCACTTCCCTTATCGGTGCCGAAATACCAGGAATAATCACTGCAATTATTATTACCGCCCAGGGGAGTTCCCTGGTAATCAAACAGGATAAGAACCACATCCATGCTTTTCCGGTCAGAAGTTTTTATCCCTTTATCAATATCAAATACACCCTCTGTATTGGACTCTACCGTAAAAGAATAATAGTCAAAATAATCTTTCTTTTTCGGATCCTCGTGTTTTCCGCTTCCGGCGATAGAAACCCACGGATACCCGCAGGCAACCCATGTAAGCTTATTATTCCTTTTTTCAGTTTTCTGGATGGCGGGATTACCCGCTTTATTAAAATACTTATCCAGGTTCTGGGCCTTTTTTATCGTATCATTCGGCTCCTTTTCCTTTACAACAGATTGGTCTGTCCCCAGGCCATCATCGGGAGGGTAGTCCCCTGCTAATACGAGTTTTAAAAGCTTTGCAGCTTCGCTATGATTACCGGCAAGGGCTATTTGATAGGCATTCATCCCGTCCTTTCGTTTTAATGCAGGATCCGCACCATGGTCAAGAAGAAGTCGTATCATTCCCACGTTTCCATAACGCGCAACAAAGATCAATGCCGTGCTGTCATCGACACGCCTTGCATTCGGGTCCGCTCCTGCTTCAAGAAGCAGTTTTACGACATTATACCCGCATTCTTTGTTCCCTCCCCAGCATATCGCAATAAGAGGGGTATTCTTTTCATGGGAATCACAGACTTCCAGATCTGCCCCTGCGCCGATAAGGACATCCACTGCTTCGGGATTGCAGGAAGATGCAGCCCAGTATAGTGAAGTCATATCATATCCCATTTTCGCATCCAGGATCGCTCCTTTTTTAAGCAAGAATTTGATGATTTCAACCCTGTTATACCTGGCAGCAAGATGGAGCGGTGTTGCACCGTTTCCCCCATCATGATTGTTGATATCAGCCCCTGCTTCTATCAACTCCTTTACCCGGGCAAGCTCTCCTTTCCCGGCTGCATCGCAAAGGGCTGCATTTAAGGGATTTGCAGGAAGGGACATAGTAATCGTCATAAAAAGAATGAAAATGGATATTGTTTTCATACGAATAGACTCCTTTATACGAATACAAGATATATAATCTTTATAATCATAGTAAAATTGAGAGCACAAATCAATAAAAGAATTATATGCTTTTCATGGTAATCCGTATTTTATATTGCCATTTTTTCCTCTATCCTGTAATATAAGGAGAAAGCTTAAATCCAATTGTTGTTATAAAAAGGTGGATCTTGCTGGTTAAAAAATTCATTTCATTATTACAGGAAATGCCCCATGTCAATGCCCAGAATCATCTTATGGGGTTCAAAGACCGTGAAATCGCCGTTGTTATGCTTCATATGAGTGATGATGATAAGGATTTTGTTTTCTCTTTTCTTGCCGGGTCTAAAATCGACCGTATCAGACAGGAAATCAGGTTACTAAAAAAAACAAAGGTAAGCGATTCAATCCGGGAAATGATTTTTTCGCGGCTCATCAAATGCCTTGAAGGAGAGAAAAAAAAGCCGGAACGCAGAAGTTATTTTAAACCGGGCCGTAGTTCCGGATATCGTCTGCCATGAGCCGGGCGGTTTGTTGTGCTGCTTTGCCAGGTGCCGGAGGGGTTGTGCAATTCGGAACACAATAGGCACCGATGATGCGGCAGTGGAGATAATCCATTTCCCGTTTAAATATTTCCCTTATCAGGTCAGTATTCGTGTCTGCATCCCCCCCGCAGGTAGTAAGAAGAAGAGTGGGTTTACCTTCCAGAAGGCAGTGAGCCTTGCTGTTATTCTTCCATTTGACAAAACAATAATGCCGGTCGATTAATGCTTTCATCTGGGCGGTAAAATCCCATACATAGACCGGGCTGGCATATACCACGACATCAGAATGGAAAATACTCGTAAGCATTTCACCGATATCATCCTTTTGCACACATCCGGGGATATCGGTTGCTTTCTGACAGGCATCACATCCAAGACACCCATTCACCCCCCTGGCCGGGATGTTCAGCCGGTTCACTGTATGATGAGACGGAATAAGCTTTTCAAAAGCAGTAAGGATTGTTGCAGTATTACCCTTTTTCCTGGGACTGCCCAGTAGTGTTGTGATTATCATTGCCGGCTCCTCTTTCGTTTGTATTTTTTAAAATATAAGAAACTAATCTTCCAACTAATGTAACAAATCCTGTTCTTTCAAAAAAGCCATGGCTGGCTGTCATCCCTGAATAATGCATCAATATCCAGGTGCAGGATTTTTTCCAGGGAATAAGCAATTGGTTTTAATTGCTTGTCAATATAATGCTGATAGTCGACAGGGGAGGTTCGTTGCGAGACAGGTTCGGGACCATTGATTGTCATGTAGTATGATACCTTTCCCCGTTCATGTTTCCAGCCCAGTTTTTCCGCCACTTTTACCTGGGGAGGTTTTGTCCTGGTATACGAAATCACCGGCCGGCGGATAGTTTTTGTATAGACAAGCACATGATCATATTTTCCTGCCAGCAAATCATGTTTTATCCGGCAGATATACCCGGAGATCTCTTCCGGGAGAGTCCGTGTAAAAACGAGTATAAATAATCTAATCTGGAAATCCTGTGCAAGGGCTGTCCAGTCACTTCGTATGGCTTCCATCCCTTTGATCTCGAGTAAAGATTCGGGCTGCCTGTCCTTTTCATCGGTTAATATATACCCTGCATATCCTTTTGAACGGCCCTGGTTTTTATGATCCCTGTCAGCCCGTATGGGGGGAATAAAGAATAATTCATAGATTTTTTCGAATTCAAGTTCCAGTCTCGATTCAACGTTATAACTTGTGTCGATATGACGTGACAATTCGGAATTGACCATATCTGCAAGCTCTTTCCCTTCTTTATGAAGCAGCCTGAAAGAAACTGACCCGGGGTGACCGGATTGCACAAAAAGTGAATCCGTATCGCCGTAGATAACCCGGTACCCTTTTTTGCTTAAGAAAGTACTGCACCAGAGTAAGAGTTCATGTCCGAATTCAGTGATTGCCCCGGCGAAAAGATCCGAAGCAAACCGGCAACCACGTGTACCGAGTACCCCGTAAAAAGAGTTCATGAGTATTTTATACACATACGATGCAATTTTATCACCATCCTGTTTGGCCTGTTCCCTGCCGGAAAAAAAGTTCCCGACAATAGCAGGAAGTATTCCTTTTGTTCTTGAAAAACATGCACCATTAGGGGCTTTGATATAGAGCCGTGAGTTTTCATTTGCCCCTGTTTCCGTATCCTGGAACATAAAGGATGCCGGATCTATGTTAAAAGTGAGAATTATTGACGGGTACAGGCTTTTAAAGTCAAATACATAGACATTTTCAAACAAATCCGATTGAGGCGCCAGGATAAGTCCTCCTGCAGCACCCTGAACAGGTCTTTCGTCAACACCCCTGGTCGGAGAAACGATTCCCTGGCTTAAGAGTTTTTCCATATAGAGATTTTCGAACGTACGGATACTGGTCCAGCTCCATTCAAGATGTACCCCGGTCAGTAATGCCCGTTTTACTGTCAACTGCATGAGCCCTGTTTTTTCGAGTATTTTTAATACAAGTACTGCATCTTTCAGACAATATGCGGCAAAAGCCCCCGGATCCTCCCTGTACAGGGAATCAAGTATAGCGACTTTTTCCCTGCCATCTTCCTTGATATCCTTGCCCTCTCCCAGCAGAATTTGTGCAATGGTTTCCAGTTTATAATCCGGATACCTGTCCGGTGAAAAACGGAACAGCCACATGGCATCGATCACCTGCCTGCCGGGAATGATAATGGCATTTCTTTTCTGTCCGGTATCTGCAATGAACCGGCATGATTGTGAAGAGCGCCCCCATGACAGGGGAAGATGATAATACCGGAAACGGGCAGTGATCATTGCAAAATCAAAATCAATCACATTCCAGCCGGTAATGATATCCGGATCAAATAAAACAATCTCTTCTGTAAAACATGTGAGTAACATCTTTTCGTTTGAACAGCACCTTATAAAACTACAATCGTACATTGAGCCCCGATTGTTGTTAAAAATAAGGTGGTGTTCAATAGAATCTTTTTGTATGGAATTTGAAAGCAAAAGGACTTTATGTAAAATCATATCCCGGTAAGGATTTTTACCTGAAAGGCCTATAGCCCGGATTCCTCCATTGATATCCGTTTCAATATCAATTGAAAGAACAACCAGACCGGGGAAATAATCACATGCACGGATTTCAGGATTCATATACAACCTGCCTACTTTTTCCCCGGCTTTGAAATCACCTTTAATGGAAATACTCCCGTGAATCTTCCGCATAATCCGGTACTGCTGAATAAAAGGGATATCCCCGGCATATGTCCGGATACCCCGTTGTAAAAAGACCTCATTCTGCTTCTCCCGGGTAGAAGAATCAAGACATGACAGCTGAACAAGGGTATCCCCATCCATTGTTTTATAATCCGTTTTTGAGTCAGCTGTAACCCCATTCAGTAATAACACGGAATCATAATCATTTTCCCGGATGTATAATAACGGGAGAGACCTTGTTTCCACAATTCCGAATGATTCACCGGTAGCAAGCCGTCCGATCATATACAGGTAAGGTTTTTTCTGATGAGTAAAACTATGAACGATAAAACCCTGATCCTCCATCCGAATGTCTCCTTTTTTAAAATGCCGGGACATCAATTGGAATTATAAAAAATAATATCCATCTATTTGACATGTA
>JAFGQK010000401.1 GCA_016935735.1 Spirochaetales bacterium
ATATTTATAAAAATAATTGGATTAATATTAATTATGCATTTCCATTTTAATAGAATACAACATATGTTATTAAACTTTTAGATAAGGGGACTTCTAAAAACCCCATTTTAAAAAATTTCCTTGAAATCGTGAAGAACGAATAATTTTCAATATCTATCCTTTTCATAACTTCCCTAAACAGGAATATTCGTGCAAAAACAGCAAATGAAACACTTTCAATCCTCAAAAAAGGTTGGTATGAAAAAAACGGAAAAAAAATCAACATAAAAAAGGAACTGGAAAATACGGAAAAGAATACAATACTCTATTCCCCTCCAATGATGAGCATTTTTCTCGCGGATTGTGTTTGCTATAATTGACCATTCCCGGGATAAACATATATTCCGGGCATTCAAGCAGCAATTCCCGGAATAAAGCAATAACTAACCATCTTGTTTAAGATTACAATTGGAGTTCAACCGATTGTATAGGCAATCGATCTACCGGTTTTGCCGGATTCCTTGATAATACCCATTTTTTTTAAACAATAGGTGATTTTTGTCGCCTGCCTGATGCCACACTCCAGTTGTTTTGCGAGTATTTTATTGGTAAAGGGGGAAGGGAGTGTTTCCGGGAGAAATTTCAGAAAATCTCTTTTTGTTTTATAGATTATAGATTGAAGAACTTCGACCAGCCGGCGCTCAACGATACGTACACCTTTCCTTCTCCAGCTTCCTTTCCCGTCATTACAACGCACCTCTTCTTCCAGAATATGAAGAATTTCAATTTGAAATCCCCTTTTATTAATAATTGCCGGAATTCTTATAAGTTCATTAAATAGATCAATTGTTTTCCCCCGTTTTGGCGACTTTCGTCTTCTGATTTCATGCAATGTAACAGGATCAATATAGACAATCCATTTTGTCATTGATACCGGAAAAATAAGCCGGACTTTGTGGTTATTGTTTATAAGAGTGAATAATTTTTTTTTAATTTTTGAAAAACTCCCTGTCTGAATTTCTATAAGAAGATTGCCCCTGACTATATCGATATGCTTTCCATCTACTTCCTGTTCCAGTCGATCCCCTGGTTTCTCATAATATTTTTTGAGCTGAGAATGGAGAGAACCTTCATTAAGAAGACCAATTGTTCGTTTTTTTTCCAGGTGTTTCATTTTTTCCTGTATCTTCTTGTAAGGACAAATCTGTCTTCATTGTTACGGTAATAGCTTTTTATAAACTCCTTTTCCACAAATCCCATGGATGTATAAAGCTTGATTGCCGCTTTATTCCCGGGATGAACGGTTAAGAATGCATCCTGGTTGCAGGAATCGATTTCCTCTACCAGTTTTTTAAGCAAATTCGTTCCAATTTTCCTGTCCCGGTATTTTTTGTGAACAAAGACTTTATGAACACAGAATATACCATTTATATATGGAAATGCACAAACTACCCCGACAATACCGGGATTTTCGTCTATGCCGGCACAGATAACGATTGCCCCTTCTATCCAGTGGAGCCAGACATGTTCACCATCGGGTATAAAACGGGAGTTCGGGTACTCTTTCCAGGCAATTCTGTCAAGTCTGGCAATAGCCAGGTAATCCGATCTTTCTGCTTTCCGGATTATCATCATACTTGCTTGATTATATTATAATTAGGCAAGTATGTAAATCAGGGGACGGAGTTGGGGTGCGATTTCCCAACCAGGTTTTTTTATAAAAGAAGCTGGATTGTTCATATCATCTGATCGTAATAAAAGAATGGAGTTACATCCTGGGTGCTTTATACGGATCTACCGGTTTCCCATTCCTGTATACACAGAAATATACCCTGGGAATCCCGTCATGGGGATTGTTTCCCAATAAACCGATTGGAGTGAGGACCTTTATATCCTCACCTACATGAACAAACAATGTTTGATTCCCTGCATAAATATAGATATAACCACCCACGGATTTGACTAAAACCATCTGGCCGAATCCCCGGTATGCTTCTGCCCAGATTACTTTTCCTGATGAAACAGAGACAACAGTATCCTTTTCTTTGCCTTTAATCGCTACTCCTTTCAGCTTTCCTGTAAGTTTTTCTCTTGCACCCGGAAGAGGCCAGAGCAGATCTGTTTTTTCTTCATAACCGGGAGTAGGATCTCCAGAAACAGGGTCGTTAATATCAGACACAGGGATAATCAACACCTGACCGACCTTTATCTTTTTTATCTCTGATATTGAATTAAACTCAAGAATTTCTTCATACGTAACATTGTATTTCTTTGCAATACTGTAAAGGGTCTCTCCCTTTTTCACTTTGTGGATAACCGGGATACATATCTTTGTTCCTTCTTTTACCTTTTTCGGATCTTTAATATTATTGTATTTCATAAGAGCTTCTACAGGAATACCGAATTTCTGGGCAATTTTATAAAGCGTATCCCCTTTGCGGACAATAACAAATGCTTCATTCGCCTGAACCAGGGGATGAAAAACAAACAAAAAGAAAAGAAAAAAGGTAAAAAGTTTATACTTCCATTTCATCGTTCTATATCAATAGTCGGAAAGAGAGTGTATAAACTATACTGGCATGAAAGAAATCCTGCATAAAGCGGATTTCTTCCTCTTCCACCTGGATGCAGAAACCCGCTTTATGATTCCATTAAGAATTATAGAAGGTTGATACTTATTTCCCCCAATTTTCCGGTCTTAAGGAACGGACTGCCGCACCTGCTTTCCACATTTCGGATTCCCTCATCTGGCGGAGTTCTTCTGCAAGCTTTTCCTGGTAATCCGGTGCACTATTGGCTTCCAGTACAATCCGTGTTTCCTCCCCGGAAACAACGCGCTTGTAGAGCTTTTCAAAAACAGGAAGAACCGCATCTCTGAACCGGTGCCTCCAGTCAAGGGCTCCGCGCTGGGCTGTTGCCGAACAGTTTGCATACATCCAGTCCATCCCGTTTTGAGCAACGAGTCGGATCAAACTCTGGGTCAATTCTTCCACTGTTTCATTAAAAGCCTCGCTGGGAGAATGTCCGTGTTTTCTTAGAATATTATACTGTGCTTCCATTATACCGGCCAGGGCACCCATAAGAACCCCGCGCTCCCCGGTAAGATCGCTGTGAACTTCCTTCTGAAATGTTGTCTCAAACAGGTAACCTGAACCGATGGCGATTCCCACGGCAAGGGTCCGCTCGGTTGCCCTCCCGGTGTAATCCTGGAAAACAGCATAACTTGAGTTTATACCACTCCCATTCAGAAAATTCTCTCTTACGCTCCTGCCAGAGCCCTTTGGTGCAACCATTATAACATCAATATTCGGTGGAGGAATAACACCCGTCTGATCTTTGTAAACAATGGAAAAACCATGGGAAAAATAAAGCGCATCGCCCTCTTTTAAACATGATTTCACTTTGGGCCATAATGCCATTTGTCCTGCATCTGAAATAAGATACTGGAGAATTGTTCCCTTTGTCGCTGCCTCTTCGACTGAAAAAAGGGTCTTTCCGGGTTCCCACCCATCATCAAGTGCCCTTTGCCAGTCTCTTTTAAAGTCTTTTGATTGGCCAATAATGACATTAAACCCATTGTCTTTCATATTTAATGCCTGTGCCGGCCCCTGGACACCATATCCCAGAATTGCAATTACCTCATCTTTCAGGACTTCGTGAGCCTTTTCCAGTGGGAACTCGTCCCTCATCACGACGTTTTCGTCCACACCGCCAAAATTTATCTTCGCCATATGTTACTCCTTTTTCATTAAGAATTTATTGTAAATATTCTTTATCTGATTATTTTCCTTAGTATATAAGGATATCAAAAGAATACCTTTTTTAAAGTTTCTGGACATCCGTACCAGGAAATATACATAAAGTTTATTGTCATTACACTATAAAAATGATATGTATATATGTCAAGCTAGAACTACATTATTGTAATTACGGGACAACCTTAATGAACAATGTATTGTATGAAATACATAAAATATTTTAAATAGTTTTTTGCAAATTTCCTGTTTTGCTATTATAGTTATGGAGAGAAGAAGGGAATATAAATGTATTTAAGTAGAAAGTATAAAGAGATAATAAGAAAAATAACGGTTGCTTTCTTCCTTATCACATTGTTATCAATCCTGGCGGGGTGTTCAATAAACAGACTTGCAGTGAATATGATGACAGATATGCTTGCAGGGGGAGAAAGCACTGTTTTTACCGGGGATGAAGACCTCGAACTCATAGGAGAAGCCCTTCCATTTGCCCTGAAGCTCTATGAATCTCTCCTGGAAGCAGACCCGGATAATGCCCGGCTTCTTCTTGCCACGGGAAAGGCTTTTTGTCTTTATGCTTTTGCATATGTACAAACCCCGGCAGAAATGCTTCCTTACGAAGAGTATAAAAAACAGGAATATATGCTTGAAAGGGCAAAAAAACTCTACTTAAGGGCAAAAAATCATCTTTTTCATGCACTTGATCTGGAAAATCCGGCTTTTATAAAAGCTTTTAAGGAAAATACGCCACAGAATGCCTTTGTATTAATAAAAGAAAAGGATTTGCCATATATTTACTGGACAGGCGTAGCCTGGATGGGGGCAATAACGACCGATCCGTTCGATGTATCACTCACGGTGGATCTCCCGAATGCAGCAGGATTTATCATGAAAGTAATAGAAATGGATGATTCATATGAACATGGAGCGCCCCATGAACTCCTTGTTTCCTATTACGGTTCACTTCCGGAGGGTATGGGCGGGAGTGAAGAAAAAGCACGGTTTCACTTTCAAAAAGCAGTGCAATACAGCAACAATCAAAAAGCTGCCCCATACCTTGCACTGGCAACATCGATTTGTATTTCCAGGCAAAATATCGAAGAGTTCAAAGAATTACTTGACAAGGTTTTAAAAATAGACATAAGTGAACCATCGGAGTACAGACTTTTAAATATCCTTGCACAGGAGAAAACAGCCTGGTATTATGAACATATCGATGATTTTTTTATTACAGAAAGTGAATAAGGGAGGATTTGATTTGAGAAAAATACATTTATTATTATTTATTTTTTTTATCATCTTTTTTGGAGTACAGTGCAATGCACTGGAAATAAAACTGGGAAGCCTGGCACCTGCGGGGTCTCTATGGGATAAAAGCTTAAGAGAACTCGCTGTACAATGGCAGGAATTGTCCGGGGGGAAGGTAAAATTAAAAATCTACCATGGGGGTATTGCCGGGGATGAGTCTGCAATCATCCGGAAAATACGGCTCCGGCAACTTCATGCAGGAGCATTGTCCGGGGTCGGGCTGAATCAGATCGCACAGGGTCCCCTTGCAATGAGTGCCCCGATGCTTGTCAGGGATGATGACGAATTGAATTATATCCTTGAAAAAACAACACCGTATTTTGATAAAGAACTGGAAAAAAAGCAATTTATCGTTGTTATGTGGACTTCTGCCGGCTGGACCCATTATTTCGGACGGAAACCGATTGTGCACCCGGATGATTTGAGGAAGCAAAAATTATGGATATGGGATACAGGTTCAAAACTCATTCAGGTATGGAAAAAAGCCGGGTTTAATCCTATACCTCTTTCAGCGACTGATATACTCACTTCACTCCAGAGTGGAATGATTGATGCATTATTATCGACCCCCCTTACTACTGCCGCATCTCAATGGTTTGCTTTTTGCAATAATATGTGTGATCTTAAGTTTGCCCCGATGATTGCCGGGATTGTTGTATCGAAAAGCATCTGGGAAAAGATCCCGGACGATATAAAACCGGATCTTCTTGATTCTGCAAAAAAAATGCAAAAAAAAATATCTCTGGAAACGATAAAAGCAGATGAAGAAGCTATTGCAATCATGAAACAACATGGTCTTGTGGTTAATCATGTACCGGAAGATGTCGTAGCCGAATGGAAGGAACTTGTGGAAAAATATTATAATGATGTAATCGACTCTGATTTCGGCCGGGATGCTTATGAGCTGGTAAAATCCCAGCTGGAAGAATATAGAAAAAATGATTGAATCGAAAGAGAACCTATTTCATAGTATTGAAAACTGGATTTCCATAATTATCCTTGGCCTAATTGTTCTTTTACTCATTATCGAGATAATCGGCAGAACATTTTTTCTTACAGGTATACCTAATTCCTCGGACTATATCAAGCACCTGGTTCTCTGGATTACATTTATCAGTGCAATGATAACTTCCAGGGAAAAGAAGCATCTCTCTCTTAATCTGCCGGGAAAAGTAATGAAGGATTCCCTGAAAAAAAAGATCACCATTGCAATTAGCTTTATTGCTGTTACGATTTGTACGGTATTTACTATCACCTCCGTACGTTTTATTATAGTGGGCTTTGATCTTTCAAAAACGGTCGGCATATTGCCAATTCTCGCATTTCTCTTTATCATTCCCCTGGGATTTCTTTTTATTACGTTCCGGTTTATTTCCGGTGCAGGGAAAACATTACAGGCAAAACTTATAAGTGCAGCCGGTATTTTATTAGGCATTTTTTTCTCCATTCATTCCATATTTTTCTTCATACAGGATATATCGATCCTTATTACACCGGATGATTTTACCCTGTTCGAATATTACGAAGGTATTATAGAAAATTTTAATCAGTTCTATATGCCATTTATCTCAATCATTTTCTGGCCATGCATTATTCTCCTTATTGTTTCCGCTTTTCTGGGAACCCCGATTTTCATTATCCTTGGCGGGATGGCAGTTCTCTGTTTTTTAAGAGCAGAACTCCCCCTCGGGGATATTCAACAGGAAGCTTATGGGGTTCTTATACGGAATGAAATACCTGCTATCCCTCTTTTTACCCTCACCGGATTTCTCCTTTCCGAAAGCAAAGCCGGGGAACGTTTTGTACGTCTTTTCAGGAACCTTTTAGGCTGGCTGCCGGGGGGGCTTGCGATCGTTGTCGTCATTGTCTGTGCGATTTTTACCACATTAACAGGGGCATCCGGTGTAACAATACTCGCGCTTGGAGGGTTCCTTTCCACTGCATTAATAAAGCGGAATTATAAAAAGGATTTCAGCTATGGACTCCTTACCGGTTCCGGGAGTATCGGTCTTCTTTTTCCCCCGGCCCTCCCGGTTATTCTTTACGGTGTTGCTGCAACAATAAGTATAAGGGATCTTTATGTGGGTGGTTTCTTGCCGGGTATTCTGCTTGTTATTACACTTTGTATTATGGGTATTGTCCATGCTGTTACCAATAAAATAGAACGTATCCCATTTAAGGGGAAAGAGGTCTTGAAACCTTTACTTGCGTCGCTTCCTGAATTACTTCTCCCGGCTCTCATATTTATCAGTTTTTTCAGCGGGTTTACCACCCTGGTAGAAACCGGGGCAATTACCGTTGTTTATGTCTTTATTATTGAAGTGTTTGTATATAAGGATATAAAAATAAAGGATCTTCCAAAGATCATCATAAAGGGAGTGCCGATTATCGGCGGGATTCTTATCATTATGGGAATTGCAAGGGGCTTTGCATATTATATCATAGACCAGCAGATACCAGACCAGCTTACAGCCTGGTGTACGACATATATACAATCCCCGTGGATTTTTCTTATTCTATTGAATATCGGGCTACTTATTACCGGTTGTTTTTTAGATATTTTTTCAGCGATTTTTGTTGTCGCCCCACTCATCATTCCCCTTGGAGTGGTATATGAAATTCATCCGGTCCACCTTGGAATCATTTTCCTGGCCAATCTTCAACTGGGTTATCTCACCCCTCCGGTGGGATTGAATCTCTTTCTGGCTTCTTACCGATTTAATCAACCTCTTACAAAACTCTATAAACAGGTTCTTCCCTTTTTCCTTGCATCACTTGTCGCCGTTCTGCTCATTACCTATGTTGCCCCTTTTACCACCATGTTCCTGGAACCGGTAAGAAATCCCGGAGAGGCCTGGTTAAAAAAAGAACAGAAAGCAGTCCGCGCCGGGGATTCGTTTTTTACAGAGATACATGTCGATACCGGGGATCAAAAACTCGCCCACTATGAAATACGATTTGAATATGATCCTGAAATAATCCAGGTAAATACTACCATGGGCAATAATGGTATCGATCCTGCAGGGAATGGTTTTGTCTCTGTTGTTGAAATCCCGGGAAATGGCGTACTTGTGGCAAAAGGTGAGGATACCGGAAAGTATCCCAGCAGGGATCTCCATCTTATAACTATTCACTGGACAGCACAGAAAAAGGGAAAGACAAAGATTAATATAGATGTCTTTGCCTTCCTGGATGAGTTCGGCGATGAAATCGGCAACTATCGGGGCGGTCTTTTTAAAATAGGAATAAAATGATATCGTGGTATCTTTTTTTCCATTTTGTATAACGGTTCCATGTATTTCAATAGAAATTTTTCCCATATTCGAGTTATCTTTTTTTTAAAGGGTTTGACAAAAAACAAAACTTTATTCAATATGATTAAAAAGTTTTCTGAAATTGAAGGAGGAAAATGATGAAAATCGGTATTATTGTTATTTCCGATACCGGACATACATATTCTGTTGCTGTAAAGCTTAAGGACAAGCTTTCTGCCAATGGGCATCAGGCAGAATTGGAACGGTTGGAAATGAAAGTAAATACATCTGCCGGAAGGGTGAAAAATGCAGAATTTAAATCCATGCCCGAAATAAAAAAATATGATGCCCTGGTATTTGCTGCACCGGTACATGCGTTTGCTTTACACGAGGCTATGAAATCGTATCTTGGAAAGATACCTCAATTGCCGGAAAAAAAGGTTGCGCTTTTTACGACCCAGTTTTTTCCTTTTAAATGGATGGGCGGGAATAATGCAATACGAAAAATGAAGAAGATGTGCAAAGCCAGAGGAGCAGTAATTTGCACATCCGGGGTCGTGAACTGGGGGAATAAAAAACGCAATCAGCAGATTACCGATGTCGTGAACAGGATAAGTACATCTTTTGCAGGGTAATCAATTCAAGGAGGAACAAAATGAAAATTTTAATAGCCTTTGGTCTTGCTGTTATTGTACTATTTTCATTTGCAGCATGTGCAGCAGGTCCGAACAATATGATGAATACAAAAGCCGGGGGCAAAGACAGGGATGTAGCAGGGTTTTTTGAGGGTTTATGGCACGGAATCATCACTCCTGTAACCTTTATTATTTCACTTTTCACCAGGGATGTGAACATATATGAAGTCCACAATAACGGTGGATGGTATAATTTCGGATTCATCCTCGGACTGATGATTATTTTGGGGGGAAGCAGCGGTGGTGTAAGCAAGCGGTTCTATGTAAAAAGGAAAGATTGATCTCCGGGGTTGTGTAAAAAGCCTGCGTTTCACTCCGGCTTTTTAGACAGCCCTCCCGATTATAATTTTAATAAGGTGCTATTTTAAAAAATAATGTATTGACATTGGGATTGAATAGATTTTATAATATTATACTTGAATCGGGATGTGGCGCAGCTGGTTAGCGTACGCGTCTGGGGGGCGTGTGGTCGGCGGTTCAAGTCCGCCCATCCCGATTCTTTATTTGTTTATGTGGTAAGGAATTAGGAGAAATTTTCTTTATCCTCTTTTAAGCCATTTTTAAGGTGCATGTAGATTATCATATTATTTTAAAAGCTTACTTCCGTGGAATACTGTGATAATCCCAACAAATTTGGTCTTATATTTATAAACAATCCTGTAGTTTCGATATATTAATTCTCTTATTTCCGTATTTTGATATTCTGGTACAATTCTGCCTATGTCTGGGAAGGATTTCAATAGTTCAACCGTGGAAATTATTTTAGAAGCGGAATTTATAGCAAAATATTCTGAATCTTTTGAAATATATGCGATTATTTCCTCAATATCCGATAAAGCCTTATCTGACCAGATTATTTTTACTTCAGCCATCTGGCAAGTCGTTTCTTTACTTCTTCATGGGAATGTACCCGGCCTTCTTCTATATCTTTTAAACCGGCTTCAATTTTTTGTATAAAGTAAAGTCTTTCCATTATGTCATCAAGAGATGCTTCATCCGGCAGATTATTAATAGCTTCAATTGCAGTCTGTTTTACAGTTTTCATGTTTTAATTATAATATAAATAAGTTTAAAAGAAAAGTATGTAAAAATATTATGCTTGAATAATTTATCGCATCAATAATGAGGAGGATTTAAGAGCGGGTTTGGAAAACGAATATACCCCATTGTCCTTTGATATCTACCGATTTTTGCTTTATGAAAAAAAGGTTTCTTTCGAATGTCGAACAATGGTGAAACAATTAAAAAAACTTAACAACATATTGGAAACAAGGCAACATATTCACGAAGCTTTGTATAAATTTGAAGACAAGGATCATTGGATCCGGCCGAGAAGAGAAGAAGAGAAAAAACCCGGGTTTTAGATAATAACAGTTCGGTATTGGTTTTAAAAAGATACTTTATACCAGATTAGAAGAAATTTTCTTTATTATTGTACTGGAAAGCCATATCCCGCAGGAAAATCCCTCAATTTAAAAATGATGAAGCGGATGAATAGTGATCTTGATGATCTTGACAGAACTCTTTTCCGTATAGTAAGTTGAGAAATATAATGTGATTCACCTTATTTTTACGGAGGAAATGATGCCGATAAAAAATTATTATTTAGTAGCAGGGAAACCCATTGACTGGACACTGGATGATGATAATGATCCGCATATCGAAGTCCTTCTGGATGTTGCACATGAAAAGTTCCGTGCAGCAATCAATGTCCGGTCAAAAGTCCCCCCGCATACATTGATGTTCAAACGGATAGAACCTTTTCAGTATCCGCTCACCACAAGCCTGGCCGTTCTTAAGGATGGCGCTTATAACCTTAAAGCAGGCAATAACCATCCCCTGCTGGATTATGTACGTGACGGAATAGTAAAAAGGGATGAGATGGCGGAATTGCCTTATAATATCGAAGGTCCGGATAACGATCTGAAAGACAAACTTATCCCGGTCATAGAGGCAGCCATTAATGAATCAAATGCAACGTTCTATATATGGGGTGAAACATGGGGACCGGAAACAGGGAAATTCGATACATATTTTCATTTTACACCGGGAAGGGGTATTCACAATATTCATATGAACCAGGGCAGCCAGGGTGATTTTGCCTATACGAATGGAATTCATCAGGACGGCGGCCTTATCATCCATCATAACGGTATATGGACAGCTGTTTTCCTCGCATTCGGCACCCAATCCTGGACAACCGATAACCAGGGAAATCATGAAGGTGAGCTTGTCACTCCCACTACCCCTGTCCAGCCCCTGCCCGGGACAGATATCAGTTCGCCTGTCCGGATTATTGCGGCCATGGTGAACCCCTACAACCCGGAAGCGGGCAAGGAATCGGTCACCCTGCTCAATATCTCAGACAGGAACATCCGTCTAAACGGCTGGAAATTACAGGACGGCAATAACAGGTCCGAACTGCTGGACGGTATTGATATCGGGGCAGGAGATGCATTGCGGGTACGGTTGACTGGACACACCATGCAGTTAAAGAATAAAGACGGCGGCAGGATCAGGCTTGTTTCCCCGGATAATATTTTGTTACAGGAAGTTATTTATAGTAAAGAAGATGTCGGGAGAGAAGGATGGTCTATTGTAGTGTAGATTGAGGAAAAGAAAGTAAGAAGTAAGAAGTAAGTCAGAGAGCCAGCGAACTAGTGGACAAGTAAGGCAGAGGGTCAAAGGGTTAGATGACCAGCGAGTCAGAGGATCAGACAGCCAGCGAGTCAGCAAGCCAGTAAACCAGTGAGCCGGCTGTCAGTGTCCCCTGTATAAGGGGATTAAGAATACCTGTAGCGACCATTGTTTCTCTCGTCGCTGATGGAATGACAGCAGAACAGATAGTAGAGTATTATCCTGACCTGGAAGAAGAAGATATCAAAGATGCCCTGCATTATGCTTCACAGGCAGTAAAAGAACGTGAACTCCCACTCATAACCTCATGAAATTTTTAATAGATAATGCCCTTTCAGCGAGGAACTTTATTTTAACCACAGTTTGAGATCGCGCACCCCTTATCCAACGCTGCCTCGCTGATTCACTGACGTGCTGGTCATCTTCTTCACACTCCCCGGGCAAGGCGGAAGCCGATGATGAGGACACGGTTGGATAGCTCATACTTGAACCGGCAGGCTGAACGCGAGTACTTCGCGAAAAAGCTCCCAACAGCCACCACGCAGCACACGGACCACGCCAGTTGCAGGTCCCTGGGGATTTGTTACTGTTCCAGTCTCATATTCACCATACCAGTCCCCGCACCATTCCCATACATTCCCGTGCATCTGGTACAACCCCCAGGTATTACAATCACCACTCCCCGCCTTCAGCACCCGTATCCTTACCAGCACCAATTATCCTGATCTAAAGAAAAAATGTGAATATTTATAATATCCTTGTCTATTGACGAATCTACTTTATCATATAGTTTATTTAATTGGCTGGTAATTTCCTGTGGATTGTGGTTATTCAAGTATTTTTCAAGCGCTTTGGCAAAAAGGATACTTCTTGAAATACTAAATTTATTTGCAGTATTTTCTGCCAATTCAAATAATGAATCAGGTAAAAAAATATATCCGTTGTAAATACGTTTTTATTTCCGGATTATTGAAGCCATGGTGAATCTGCTCTCTGATTTGCTGTCCCTCTGACCCCCTGACCTCCGTCCCCCTGCCTCGCCGGCATACCGCCCCCTGGCCTTTGACTCGCTGGTCCCCTGGCCTCTGGCACGCTGGTTCCGCTGGCCCTCTGGATTTCTTACTCGATCTTATTGCCATACATATCAGAGAAATAAATAGAATCCAGGAAAAACCCGCTGTTTGCACTTGTATTATCCCATGACTGCTGGAAATGGCGGATTTTAATGGTCAGGTTGTTCTTATCTATGGTAACCGGTATCATTCTGGTGTACCGCTTCCATGTACGGCCGTCTGTTCCGGCCCGTGTTTCCTCGTATTCGTCCCAGCCTGTTGCAGAAGTATGTCCCAGTGTATCGTCATAGGGGCATCCCTCGTTCAATCCCCAGCACGTGCATCGCGGCATAAGATCATAGCCGCATTCAGTAGTGACACCATCGGTAAAAATGAGTTGAATATGCCAGCTGTACCGTGAGGAAGTTCAGTATCGATAAGTGGTGATTATGCAATAGTTGGAGCTCCAGGTGAAGATGGCGGGATGGGCGATCCTATAGATGCTGCAGGTGCTGCATATATTTTTAACAGAACGGGAACAGATACATGGGACTCCGGGGTAAAAATCGTAGCACCTGATGCCCAGGCCAATGTATACTTTGGTTCTTTTGTTTCGCTTAGCGGGGATTATGCAATAGCTGGGGCATTTTATGAAGATGGAGGACCGGGTGATTCTATAAGCAATGCAGGTGCTGCTTATTTATTATATTAATACAATTCAGTTTAAAGCAGCAGGAAAGCATACTGATGTACTTTCCTTCTTTCTTTTATTGTTATTAATAGTTAACAACCTCTATAACATAATCCTAAAACCACAGGGAATAATAATTTATCCATATATATGCGGATTTTAGCCCGGCAAGGTCACTATATTCTTCAAAAATATACTTGAACAGGTACAAACAAAATAGATAGTATACCCTATACAGGAGATACAGGAAAATATGGAAGCATCCGCTTTCTCGCCCGGGCATATAACCGGTTTCTTTACAATAGAAGATTCTTCCCCGGATATTGGACATAAAGGTTCCCTGGGAGCTGGTGTTTCCCTGACCCATGGAGTGCTTACCAGGGTGAAAGTGAAAAAATCCGGGGAAAAAAGGGTTTCTATTTATTTTAATGAAACAAAAACAGGAAATGCCCGGGTATCTGGACAGACACTTGAAATTTTTATGCAAAAGACATCCCTTTCCCCCCTGTGTGATATCACAATCCTGCATACCATTTCCCTTCCAATGGGCTCGGGGTGCGGTTCCAGCGGGGCAGGAGCATTAAGCCTTTCTTATGCACTGAACGAAGCCTTTAAAACAGGCCTTTCCGCCACTGCCTGTGCACAGGTTGCACACCAGGCAGAGGTAAGTATGAAAACAGGACTGGGAACGGTAATAGGGGAAACATTCGGCGGTATTGAAGTAAGGACAAAGCCGGGAGCACCGGGAATCGGGGAGATTATGCAGATACCCTGTGATAATCACTATAAGGTCATTGTTCTCATATTTGGTCCCCTTTCCACAAAGGAATTCCTTGAAAACATACCGATGCGGGAAAAAATCAACCAGTACGGAAAATCCCTGGTGAAAAAAATCATCGATACGCCGACAATCTCGAATTTTTTATCATTTTCAAGGGGATTTGCAGAAAAAACAGGGCTTGTCAGCAGGGAAGTTGCAGAGGTCTTTTCTGTATGCGACGCAGAACAGTTTATCATGAGTATGCCGATATTCGGGAACGGCATTTTCACGATAATTGAAGAGGAAAAAGCGGATATGGTTTGCTCTGTCCTGAAAAAGTATGAAAAAAGGGCAGTTCTAATGGTGAGTGATATTGATTTTAAAGGAGCGAGGGTAGTTTATGGAGATTGATATCCCGGAATCCCATCCGCGGGCAGAATCGTTAAAGACAAGGGAAATGCTTATTGAAGGATGCAAAGAAAATGTGGTTGCATATGCCGGTCTGATTGCACACGGCAGGGGTGAGGCGTTTGATTACCTTATCGGGGAGAAGACAATTCCTTCTGCTTCCCGGGCCGTGCAGGCTGCTGCTGCTGCACTCCTTGCAGCAAAGCATGCAGTAATCTCTGTAAACGGGAATACCGCAGCCCTTACCCCGGGAGAAATCGTGAAGCTTTCCGAAGTGACGGGCGCGCTTATCGAAGTGAACCTGTTTTACCGGACGCCGGAGAGGGAAGAAGCAATCGGAAAGGTATTGAAAAAGGCAGGAGCAGGCCGGATTCTTGGTATCGGCAGTGCTGCGAGTGCACGGATTCCTGAACTCGAGAGTGAACGCCGCCGTGTGGATCCGGGAGGAATTTTCATCGCGGATGTGGTCCTGGTTCCCCTGGAAGATGGTGACAGGACAGAAGCACTAGTAAAACTCGGGAAAAAGGTGATTACTATCGACCTTAATCCCCTTTCCCGGACGGCCCAGCTTTCCTCTATCAGTATTATAGACAATGTAGTAAGGGCAATGCCCCTGATGATCCTGGAGGCAGGAAAATTGCGGGAGAAATCCTATAATGATCTCTGTACTATCATAAAATCATACAACAACAGGAAGACATTAAAAAAAGCGATTTCCCATATTGCCTCAAGGATGAACTCCCTTGCCCGCAAAGGGGTATATATTAAGCTGGTTTCATGATAGAATAAGGACACATTATGAATGAATTGGGATTATCAATCGATTTACTTGAAAAGGAATTAAAATCAAAACTGCAAAAGGACCGCACCTTTGATTCAGGGAGAATACTCGGCTCTATGTGTACCCGCCCCCATTCCCTGGCAAGTGATATTTTTACCCGTTATATAGAAAAAAATATCGGCGATCCGGGTCTGGTGGAATCCACGGGTCTACTGGAGCATGAGGTAATAAAAATGCTTTCCTCCCTGCTTTTACTGAAGAATGGTGCAGGATATGTGGTTACCGGGGGGACAGAGGCGAATATTCTTGCAATCTGGACAGCACGGAACAGGGCAAAAGCAAAATCCGGGATAAAAGAAGTGATTGTACCTGAATCTGCACATTTTTCATTTGATAAAGCCGGTGACCTTATGGGGTTAAAAATAAAAAAAATACGCCTTACATCATCCTACCAGGTGGATGTGGAAAAGGTAAAAAAGGCGATTACTGCAAAAACAATCGCACTTGTTGGAGTTGCGGGGACAACCAGCCTGGGTGTGGTGGATCCGGTAAAGGAGCTTTCCGATATCGCACAGGAACATAATCTTTACTTTCATATTGATGCAGCGTTCGGCGGGTATGTACTCCCGTTCTTAAAAGACCTTGGTTTGAAAGCGCCGCAGGTCAATTTCAATGTAAAGGGAATCTGTTCCATGACCATCGATCCCCATAAAATGGGCATGTCAGTTATCCCGGCAGGATGTATTATTTACAGAAACAGGGAACTGGCGGATACTGTCCGGCTCGGGGTTCCTTACCTTTCCGGGGGAGAAAATGCCCATGCGACAATTGTCGGCACCCGGTCCGGGGCATCAGTCCTTGCAGTCTGGTCTTTACTCAGGCACCTGGGGAAATCGGGGTACAGAACCATTATTCGCCGGTGTATGGATGTAACCCTGTCGCTTGCAGAAAGCATAAAACAAATGAAAGATGTGGAGGTGGTAATCGATCCTGTGATTAACGTCCTGGGAATCACCTCACACCGGTTCCCTGTCTCTGAAATCGCCAAAAAACTGCGAAAAAAGGACTGGGCGATTTCGCTTTTTCCCGGGCATATCCGGATTGTCATTATGCCCCATGTGTATCCGGAACATATAGAAAGGTTTAAAGATGATCTTGAAAAAATCCTGGACGAATTACGCGAAGGAAAATAACAGGCGTTTTTACGAATTATCACCCGCCAATCAATCTGTATATTTTTTCTTTTGTCCATTGAATGGTTTTCTTAAGCAATTCAGCTGCTTCTTCTATTTTAACATCTGAATATTCCTTTAAAAATGTGGCAGCCGGGAAAAGGGTAAGCCATAAATCCCGCTCCCCCTGGGAAAGATCGGAAAGATATTTTGTTACCGGGAAAAAAGGCTCCGGCAGCCTGTTCAGTTCATCAATATAAAATTTCAAGAAACTTATCCAGTCACAATGTGCAGGCCCCTGGGCAAGAAGAACATTCGAATGATTTACCCCCTGTTTTGTCTTTTGTTTTTTTCCTATAGAGACAGGTAATCCTTTTCCTCTTACATGGATAATATGGGAAGAATATTCACTTATCGCATTTTCGAGTCTTTCCTTATAACTTAAAAGTTGATTTGTCGTGTACCTGAATGTATCCCCTATCTTTTCCTTTATAAGGTGTTTGTTTTTGAATATGAAGGAAAGGAAAAGCTTCTCCAGCGGATCGAACCGGTTCTCTCTTGACCGGAAATAGGGGTAAAGATAGGTACCCCTGGCATATGTTTTTCCTTCCGGGTAAGAAAAATCTATACCAAAAAGATAAATTTCCTCCGCCCCGAGTGCATTGGCAAGTGATACGGCGGAATGAGACACATTGCCCCCGGATGTGTCGATAAAAGGGAATTTTCTCCAATTGTTCGATATATATTGGGAGAAAGGGTGGCCGCTCGAGAAAAAAAGAATGTTTCGATTCAAGCGGGTTAAAAGGGTCGGGGAGGCAAGATCGAGGATGAGTGGTATGTCCACCGGGAGTCCTTTAAAAAAATGATGATAGCTGATCTGCTGACAATCGATCGATATGATGATATCCGGTTTGATATTCTCGTATAAAAGGGCAGGAAGGGAGGTGTCTGTTGCAATCAGGGTGGCATTTCCCCGGATCTTTTTCACTTTATTCATCTGGCTTTCAAGCGAAGGGCCGGCCCCTGTCACGATAATCCGGGGAGATGCATTGATCGATACGGTTGATTGTTCTGCCTTTTCAAGATTAAAAAGAGTGTTGATAAACCATTTCTCGCCAAACCTTGCCTGAACGGTATAGTCATCTGCAATAGAATTGATGATAGTCTTGATACCGCGTACAATTTCATGAAAATATTCCTTTTCCAGGTTCACCCGCGAACCAAGGGAAATCGTCTTCAGGTTCCCTGCGATAACAGGAAAATAATGTTTTAAAATATAACCTGCAATGTCGGAGACGCTTTTATCAATAAGAAAAACAACCCTGGGATCGACAATAATGGACCGTATATCGATATTCTCCAGAATCGATCTGAAGATACGGAAATCTTTATCGATGATAAGGATATTCGAAACCCCGGAAGTCGCAAGAAAAGGGAGAATATGATACCCTGCACCAAACCCAAGGAATACCAGAAATCCTGTACCCTGGTAAATGGAAAGAAAACGATCGCCTTCCCTTTCCGGGTCGACTTTGGAGTGTAATGGGATCGGATTATTATTCACAATCTGGGCAGGAACCAGCCGGTTGGTTTTGGAGGTAAGAAATGTTACAGAAGGACTCGGATCGACCGCACCGACAATTGCAGAAAGCCCCGGGTTGCAGGACGAAAGAGCTAATAGATTCCTCTCAAGAACCGGATTGGTCTGCATCAGTTTTTTCCTGCCTTTAATACTGAATCTTCTATTTTCCCGTATAATCTCTGTACAAACTGCCGGGAGCCATCGAGCATTTCCAGGGCCGGCTCCATTCCCGCAGCTTCTCCCTTAAGCCGGACGATTCGTTTTGTACGGGTCAAACCCTTTAAATCCAGGAAGTACATAAGCTCAAGTAACCGGTTGTTCTGAATAAGGGATGTAAGCGTTTTTGCTTCTTTTATTTCTTTTATGGCTTGCCCGATTCCTGCATTCCAGGTTTCCAGTATTTCCTTTGTTATTCGCTGTCTTGTTTCCCGGGAGGGATAATGTTCTATTTTCTTTACCATGGATGATTTCGGAATCTCATTTTTATGGAAAAGATACTCCTCAAATTCATCTGTTTCCATACAGGAGATACGGTTTATTGCTACCGGTGACGGATGCAGCCGGATTAGCCTGGCCAGGTGGTCTTCCCGGATAGATTGAAACCATCCTTCATATGTTTGCAGTGCCAGCGAGGTGCGTATTTTATTACGGCAATTGTAATCGGGCGCAAAATAGCTTGAACGCATATACTTCTGGCTGTAAAACGGTGTTACCCTTGTAGCTGCTGTATCCAGAAGAGTATCGAATGCGTGCGGTCTTGCATGGGACAACATATCTGCATAGCACAGATCCAGACCGGCAATAATGATGTCCGAATCTGCATAGTTACAGGCGATTTCCAGTGCTGTTGCTGCAACCGTTCCTTTGGGGGGAACAGGGGGAAATGAAAGCCCTGATTTTTCACAAAGGAGGATTTCGAAAAAATGGGGTTGTGTAAAAAAGAGAACCTTGCAGGATATTTTCCATATACCGGTTGCTGCTGAAAATGGAATAAAAAGAACAGATGAAGAAATATCCATCCAGTTTATATGATGCATGGAATAGAATCCGGGATCTGTCATAACAATTGCATCCGGGGTAATGTGATGAGACATAAGACATTGAACAGCCGAAGGCAGGGAGATAATATAGAGTTTGTCTTTCCATTTTTTAATACTATTTATTGATTTTTCCAGACTCGGACCGGAAGCTGTCAGAATTACCGGACTATTTCCAGGGATAGGATTCCCTGTATATACATTATCTATGTGAATGAAATTTAAAAAGCTGTTTCTTATCCACAGCCGTCCCATTGCGATGGTTGTAACAATGGAACCGCGCTTTTCTTTTACAATTTGCGAGAGCCCTTTATGTACCTGTTCTGAGATTTCAGGAAACAATAATGTTCCCTGCGGCCATTCAATTGTCTGAAGTCCTTCAAGATCAAGTTCCGAAATGGCATTGTACAGAAAGGTTTTTATATCATCCCCGGAACCGGGATACCAGAAAAATCCGCTTTTCCCGGCACAGAGATCTGCAAATTCCTTTTTATAAAAAATGACAATAAGTTTCGCAAAAGGAAACTGCTTTTTCACTGCATCGATGATATATCCTATCCCTGCTCCGCAGAGAACAACCGTAGAGGGCTGTTTGTTTCCGATAGTCTTTGTAATAAAGCGTTCAGCTTCCTTTTGGGGATCATATGTTGAGTGATACCTTATCCCATTTATAAGGATACTTGTAAGTCCGGATTTTGACACACTTTTTTCTATCATATCAGACTGTCTAAAAGGATTTCTGCATTGCTCCCATGATCGGGATATATCCTGATCTTCTTATGAAAATCGATGATGATATCATTTGAAATATCATGATTATAATAACTTAATACATGGGATAATTGATGAACAACAAGCTCAGGATCGACACTCTTGGGATTGTACAGGGTGAAGATATATTGATCGTTGCCAATGCTGATTAATTTCGCTTCCTCGGCTAAAAAAGTTTCTATAAATGCAGACATATTTTCTCTTAATAAATCAGGATGTATGGATTTATTGCGTGAAAGGATATCATGGATAAGGCTGTAACAGGATATTTTAACAATCGCCAGCGGAAGTCTGTTTATTTTACACAAATTTATCTGCTGGTTTATTTCATCCACAATGTTTTTTTGATATGGGGATAAAGACAATTGAGGTATCTTATTTTTTTGTGATGAGTTTTCTAAAAATTCAAGGGTTTTTCTTAAAAGACCCTTTCCTTCCGATTTCCTGTTTAACAGAATAGCCTTCGAATAAAGACCCATTTTTATGTTGTCAGTCCTAATTCCTCAAATAACTTTTTATATGTCTTGAAATAATCAGAGTGAGCAAATTCTTCCACCTTTTCATCGGGGAGTGATTCAAGTAATTTATCCATATACGATAATACTGATTTTAACTCACTTTTTAGATTTTCCGGTATGAGATTTACATCTCCCGGTGCAGGATGTTCGCCAAAAGAAGTGGTTCCGACTTCTAAAGTTTCTTCATCCCCGGGTATTTTAAGTGCAGTGGATTTATCCGTATCGTCCAGAAAAACATCATCTTCCGTGGTTTCATCCATGACAAAATCATCTTTGCTGCCCTCCGTGATCTCCTCATCAACGATAATATCACTTTCTGTATCGGGTTTTATTGTTTCAGTTCCCGTTTCTTCCGATTTTTCCTTTGCAGTAATATCAACTTCGAAATCGGACAGGTCCACATCTTCTATATCATCTTCCTGATCTTCAATATCCGTACTCTCAAATTCAGCTTCCTCTTCTGTTTTTTCTGAAACATCTCTATCCGAGACATCCTTATCCTCAATATCAAAATCATCATCCGGCAGATCAAGTTCCAGATCTTCTTCCGGGATGAATTCTTCCATTATCTCATCGGAATCATCCAAACCCGCTGTTTTCGATTTTTCTGCTTTAACAGGTTTTTCACTTTCTTTAAGAGATGCCTCTCCTCTATTGTCTTTATCGAAATCCAGTTCTGTGGCAGATACTTCCTCATCAGTACTTCCCAGATCAAAATCCTCATCATCAAAATCAATAGCAGTCTCGATATCTTCCCCCTCCACGGACAAGGCTTCGTTTTCCACTGCATCGTCTTCGGTAATTTCAAACTCAAAAGCATCATCCAGGGAACTATCTTCTTTATCTTCTGAAAGTATTTCTTTATCCTCCCCTGCTTTATCCTGTTCTACCTCATCGGGATTCTCTTCTATAACCAGTTCCTTTTCCGTATCATATTCACTTACTCCGATATCATCGGTAACGCTATCACCGGGATCAACATATTCGATCATTTCATCTGCTTTTGAATCCCAGGATTCTTCAACAGGTGATTCTTCCAGTTGAATTTCATCAATGACAGTTGATTCTTCCCAGGATTTTGAACCTTCTGTTTTTTTTGATTTTTCATTCTCTTCCCCCGGCTTTTTATCATCAAATTCGATATCCGGATTTTCTTCATCTTTATCAGCAAGCACGGAATCTTCTGCTACCTCTTCTTTAATATCTGCCGTATTAAGAATGTTGTTCAGTTCATTCCCTGTAAGAGCTATTGTTTCATCCTCTTCCTGATCAAAGAAACCTGTTGTATCCGGTGATGTAATCTGAATTTCCTCCTTGTCCGGTATTGATTTCCGGGGTTTTTTTATTTCAAGAAGTTCGTGTTTAAGCTGGGAGAGGTCTTCCTTTATAGAGAGAAGTTCTTTTTCAATTTTGCTTAAAATAGAGGTTGTATCCAGCTGTCCAAACTGGCCGTCTTTCGGCTTAATATCTTCTAATTCTGTTTCATAGGTTTTGAGATCATCAAAATGATCCTCGCCGGGTAATTCTTCAGAAAGAGGCACCTCAACTTCTTCTTTTCCCGGTTTCTCGCTTTTCTCTTCTTCAAATCCTTCTTCAAATCCTTCTTCAAATCCTTCTTCAAATTCCTCTTCAAATTCCTCTTCAAGACTCTCTTCTGTAGCGAATTCTTCATCCTCTTCAAGATCAAGGATATCTTCCTCAACAATAGATTCAATCTCCTCATCAATATGTTCAAGATTTATATCTTCAAGATCTTTATCCAATTGAGATGTTTCAGGTTCTTTACCTGTTTCCAGGCTTTCAAAATCAGAAATCTCTACTTCATCAAAGCCTTCCATCCCCTCCTCTGCTTTTTCTTCCACACCCTCTTCTATTTCAAGACCTTCTTCCAGGTCTTCTCCTGTTTCAATATCTTCTGCCGGACTCTCTTCTATTTCAAAA
>JAFGQK010000402.1 GCA_016935735.1 Spirochaetales bacterium
GACATGGTGAATCTATTCGATCTGGAAAAATTAAATAAAAAACAGAAATTTTATGACCATAACCAGCTTATAAATTTTTCCAATATATTGAAAATAAAAATTATAATGTTTAAAGAAGTCGCATCGAATAAAAAGATCAAAATAGAAAAGAAAATAGAAGAAAATATATATATAAGGATTGATCCATTTGCTCTTGACAGGATTATAAATAATTTAATAGATAATGCAATAAGATATTCCAATACCAATGGATATATTGAAATAATATTACGGGAAATTGCCGATAAAGTTGAATTTATTATAAAAGATACGGGAATTGGAATTCAGAAAGAAAATTTAAAAAATATTTTTGAACCTTATTACCAGTTAACCCATGAAAAAAAGAATTTACAGGGCATTGGGATCGGACTTTCCATTATAAAAAAGATTTTGGATGATATTGATGCAGAGGTTGAAGTGAAAAGTGAATATAATGAAGGAAGTGAGTTTATCATACATTTTGAAAAACTCCCAAAGAAAAGTATGTTGTTCAATTCCAGCGAGATTCTTCCATGTTCGAATCCCATAGATTTTTTATATAATTTTGAATTAAAAAAGGAAGAATTATGTATTGGAAAACCAATACTCTTAATAGTAGAAGATAATATTAATCTGTTAGCTTATTTACAAAACAGTCTTCTGGATAAATATAATATCTATTATAGTTTAAACGGAAAAGAAGCGATAAAAAAATTAAACTATATGCCCAAACCTGATCTTATTATTTCGGATATAATGATGGATGAAATGGATGGGTTTGATTTTTTCAAACATATTTCAGGAAATGATGAATACAAGTCTATCCCTTTCATTTTTATTACAGCAAGATATAATTTAAAGGATAAAATTCATGGATTACAATCAGGAGCAATAGATTTTATTTTCAAACCTTTTTCAATCCATGAATTGGATGCAAAAATCCAATCCATAATAAGAATGCAAACAACTCAAAAAGAAAATAATTTTAAAGAAATGGAGAAAAAACTGGCAGGAATTATCCGGGATGATATAATAAAAGACAGATTCAACTCATCCAATTTCGACATAAGATGTAAAAATAATCGTATCACTCCCAGGGAAAAAGATATTATTACATTACTTATGAAAGGATATGAATATAAAGAGATCGCTTATACGCTTAATATATCAATTAATACATTAAAACCAACTATCAATAAAATTTATAAGAAATTAAAA
Organism: Spirochaetales bacterium; assembly: GCA_016935735.1. Taxonomy (GTDB): domain Bacteria; phylum Spirochaetota; class Spirochaetia; order SZUA-6; family JAFGRV01; genus JAFGRV01. The sequence goes on from JAFGQK010000402.1 coordinate 1,237, forward strand.
GTTACTAATAAAGTTGAATTAGTAAACTTCTTTTTATCGTAAATATAAATTCTTATTTATATTTACTTTCAATGCACCGGAAAGATATAGTGAATCGGTCCGGCATGTTGGAATTTAAACGATTGTAGTTTCCTGTTATTCCAGGGGCTCCTTACATTCCCCACAGGTCGCCGGTATTGACCGGTTTTCCCTGCAATTTCAGATAATAGAATAATTGAGCCTTGTGATATTTCAGATGATCTACCATCTGGAGCAGGCGATACCCTAATGCTATTTTCCTGGAATCCCAGGGAGCCGAAGCTGTCTTGTCGGCAAGATCGTTTTCACTGCATCTGGCCAGCATATCGAGAGCAATCTTTTTATCACTGGCCAGGAGTTCTCTGGCCCTGGCTGCACTCTCAATCGTTGGAAATTTTTCGGCAGGGGGCAGCATCTCCTCCGGCGGAAGCTGGCCCGGATCCATACCTTCGGGCATCCCCCAATCCCCCGTAACAAAACCTTTCATGGAACTTCCGCATGCTTCGGTCATATGCTTAAGTACCTGACCCACGGTCATCCAGTTCCTTCCCGTGGAAGGTTTCCAATCAAGCCGGTCTGCATCCACCAGATTCATTAATTTATCTGTAGCAGCATACGTGGATTCAACTTCACTTCGTATTAACTCTTTCCAATTCATATTTATGCCTCCGTTTTATGTGAAGTATAAGGGAAAAAGAAGGAAAAGGGAATATATATTATGGAAAGAAATATGAATATTTTACCTCAATGCCGATACTGTCATAATTCAAATCAGGAAAGTTTAAAATACAGCAACGCAAAAAGCTTAATAAAAATGATTATTGATTTTTTCCCTGATATGCTTTATAGTAAATAGCGAATTCATCATTAAAAAGGAGAAAATATGAAAAATAGTTTGATAAAAATTGTTAAGTGGAGATACCGCTGTGTTATTATAATACTTTCTATTTTTTATACGCTTTTTATCATTTCCTGTGTATCGCAACTCCCTGCACCCGGAGAAAAGTGCAAAAGCCTGCTGGTGATTTGTACTGATCTGGAAATTTCCGGTACATTCCGTCGATTCAGTTATTTGAAATTAGCCATTAAAGGTGTCGACAAGTCGATAGATATTATTCCATCTGATAAATATATCATTGTTTCCAATCTTAAACCGGGCACCTATACAACAAAATCAATAACACAACTCCCGAGAGTCGAGGGGGGATTTTCTTCACATTCGAGTGAGAAACCAAAACCACAAAGTTATGAACAGACATTCACACTGGAACCCGGGAAAATAACTTTCTTCCCCATACTCTTTATTTATATATGCAAAGAAACCACCGGGGGAGTACATACGGGATGGAATCTTGATGAAGTGAGCCCGGAGATAAGGGTGAAAAGGACATTATTATTAAAAAAGAATAAATCCTTTTCTTCCTGGGAAATGCAATGAAGAGAGTATCTATAACCAGGAAATATAGAAAATAATGGAAAAAGCGGTAAACATCAGAATAATCCCGTATATCGAATAGCAGAAGAGAAAGAGCCTTTTTTCATTTAAGAAAGCAATTGCACTGTTAAGAAACACCGGAAAGGTAATGATGACAGGGAAGATATATCGAAAATCATTGCTGCAGGCCATGGGGGATAAAAAACGGAAGACAGCAGAAGAAAAAACAAGTAAAAAAAGATTAAAAATAAAGGGAAGTCTTTTTTTTGCATTACAAGGTGTTATCATAACAATTCCCGCTATCATAACAAAAGCAATGATGAAAAGAAGAAAACTCATAATTATTGCACAATTCCTTAAAAAAGCATTTTCTACCGTGAACTCTCCGAACAGAGAGGTTTTACAAAGGTAGTTCCAGAAGTATTGCCTTCCGCCGGTATCAGCAAACATATCGACAAACGGTTCATTCAGATAATCTTTCACATCAAAATACAGGTAATTGTTCGCTTCTACACCAAGGGTGGGTCCCCATCCCATTGAATAGGTCCGGTTTGCAAAGGTTATGACTTCATATCCATGCAGGCTGTCCATAACCGGGAATGCAAATAGTCCGGCAACACCGAGAAAAAGTAATACTATAGATGGTAAAACACTGATTACAAATTTTCTTTTACTTTTTGCCTGGAAGAATTTTATAAGGACAAGGATGCCAAAACAGCCAGGGATCACTATCCCGTTTGCCTTTGTGAAAATACAGAGAAGGGTAAATAAAGTAAAGTAAAAAATATCAATAGTTTTTTCTTCATCATACCATTTGCAGAGAAATAAAAAACCAAGACCGTAAAAACAATAAAAAAGATTATCGTTCCCGATCCGGGCCGAATGGAGGATTGAAGACGGCCAGAAATAAAAAAGCGAGATGCAGAGATAAAGGATCGATTTATTGGAAATATACCTTTTGATGACGAGTGTTCCTGCAATAAGAAAACCCATATGGAAACAAAGAGAAAGGAATTGAAGAGCCCTGTTGATCATATCATCCAGGAAACGGAATAGTGATAATAGCTTCCGGAACATGGCGGATATGAAATAATAGAAAGGAGGATGATACGATTGTTCCAGATCGCTTATTGCAGGAAAAGACGTCTTTTCTGCAATAAATTCAATATAATCCAGGTGTCCGTAAATATCATCGGTTCTTGTATATGGATCTGTATGGCTAAAATAGATAATTCGTATTATAAAAGCAAACAGGAACAAAGAAATGATTATAACTCTTTCTTTTTTCATAAATCCAGAGAGCAAGGAAAGAATGCTTTTTGTTTTTTTCCCGTATAGAGAATTATTCATTATATTCATAATTGCTTTAGCTGCTTTTTTACTGTACCCTGGAGAATCCTTTTCTTACGTATTTTTATTATAATAATAATAACGAGTGTGATCATAACAAGGCCAATATAATAGAGAAATGCTGCAAAAGCAGCTTCACTCGAATTGGTGAATGATTTCTCACCTGTTCTTTTTTCTGTCAGCTTGATTTTACCATCCCAATTCGGGGGCCTGATGATAAAAGTGGCATTCTTCTTAAAAATCTCGCTTTCATCGGGTTCCTCAATATAGAATTTTCCGTGTTTATAACGGATGAACATACCGGGATGGCTGTAAACCCTGAAAGATACGAGGTCGTTATTATTCTTATCCGCGATTCCCGGCTCTTTTTTAAAGGTAGCATCCCGTCGGTAAGAATGCCAGGTTGAATATTCCCTGAGTATAATCACCCCATTCCGATGTCTTAAATAGAAATTCCTGTCAGTTGCAGATTGGATCGATGTATAGTTGCTTTGGGCCAGACCGGGGACGATAATGAACGTTGTATATTCTTTGTCCATTTCAGTGGATAATGGAAGGAGAGTGACATTTTCGTTCTTTACCGCGATATACCACCCGGGCATATCGTAAGATTCGAATGAAACAGATATATTTTTTGCTGATGCTTTGCAGGGAAAAAGGATGGGTAAAAGTAAGAATAAAAAATATTTTTTCATTTTTTTCATTCTCTTTTTTATAAAAACCGGGAGATATCATTCAATAATTATAAAATACTTTATTTTTCAGGGAATCGTCGTCCATATAGGTAGAAGTGGACATTTTTTCAAGAATTTGTCTATCGCATGTAAAGGTTATATAGAATAGAAAATAATTTTTACAGGTTTATGTATTCCTGGATGGATTTTACACAGAGTTCTGTTTTTAGTGCAGATTCAATCCCATTGATTGCGGCATGTGCACCCTGGAGGGTGGTAATACAGGGGATGCCGTAAAGGACCGCGGTGCTCCGGATCGGTTTGCTGTCAGTCACCCCTTTTTTCCCGGACGGGATATTGATAATGAGTTTGATCTCACCGGACTTTATCAGATCCAGGATATCCGGTTTTCCTTCACCGATTTTATTTACTGTTTCTGCACTGATATTGTTTGATTTAAACACCTTGTACGTTCCGTTAGTGGAAAGAATACGGAATCCCATGGAGCGAAGCTGTTTTGCAGGGAAAACCATGTCCCGCTTCTTATTTCCCCCGACACTGATAAAAACAGTCCCTGAGCCGGGAAGAATCTGGTTTGCAGCTACCTGGGATTTATAAAAAGCGAGTCCGAAAGACTCATCGATTCCCATTACTTCCCCGGTGGATTTCATTTCCGGTCCCAGCATGATATCAACCCCGGAGAACCGGGAAAAGGGCAGAACCGATTCTTTTACTGCCACATGGGGTATGTCCTTTTCACTGGTAAATCCAAGCTCATCAAGGGTTTTTCCTGCCATGAGTTTTCCTGCTATTTTTGCAAGCGGCACACCAGTGGCCTTGCTGATAAAAGGGATTGTTCTTGATGCCCTTGGATTTACTTCGAGAACATAGACTTTCTCATCTTTTATAGCAAACTGGATGTTGATTAACCCCACCACCTGGAGTTCCCGTGAGAGTGCATAGGTATAAGCTCGGACAGTCTTAAGAAGTTCACCATTCAATGTATGGGGCGGAAGGACACAGGCAGAATCCCCGGAATGTATGCCGGCTTCTTCTATGTGTTCCATGATCCCGCCGATTACTGTTTTTTCCCCGTCTGAAACCGCATCCACATCCACCTCTATTGCATCTTCCAAAAACTTATCAATCAAAATAGGTTTCCCCTCTGAAACCGTTTTTGCTTCCCATATGAACTTTTTTAAACTTTCCCTGTCATAAATAATCTGCATTGCCCTTCCCCCGAGCACATATGAAGGACGGACAAGAACCGGGTAGCCGATGTTCCCTGCTATATGTTCCGCTTCCTCCAGGGAGTATGCGGAACCGTTCGCCGGCTGGTTGATCCCGAGTTTTATCAAAAGCTTTGAAAATTCATCCCTGTTTTCCGCACGGTCAATGGATGCCACACTTGTCCCGATAATCGGCACCCCTGCTTTTGCAAGCTCATCTGCCAGGTTCAGGGGTGTTTGTCCACCAAACTGGACAATCACGCCATCCGGTTTTTCCCTGTCCACGATATTCATGACATCCTCGAAAGTGAGTGGTTCAAAATAAAGTTTATCCGATGTATCATAGTCTGTGGAAACAGTTTCCGGGTTTGAGTTGACCATCACTGTTTCATACCCCAGTTCTTTAAGAGCAAAAGAAGCATGGCAGCAGCAGTAGTCAAATTCAATACCCTGGCCGATTCTGTTGGGACCGCCGCCAAGGATCATGATCTTTTTTTTATTTGATATCCTTGTTTCGTCTTCTACTTCGTATGTTGAATAGTAGTAGGGAGTATATGCTTCAAACTCTGCTGAACAGGTATCCACCAGTTTATAGGTTGCCCTTATTCCCCTTGCAAGACGCATTTTCCTCACCTTTGTCTCATCCATCCCCATAATCCGGCCAAGTTGCCGGTCGGAGAATCCGAATTCCTTTGCTTTTCGTAATATCTCATCATCCAGGGAATAGCTTGAATCCCATTTTTCTGTGAGTTCACGTTCAAAATCTACGATATCTTTGATATTGTAAATAAACCAGGGGTCGATACCTGTGTGTCCTGCGATTTCTGCCGGGGTCATCCCCTTTTGAAGTCCGTATTTTATGTAGAATATCCGTGATGCATTGGGTTCTTTCAGGCGTTTTAAGAGCTTTTCACAGTTGATTGTCCTGTAGTCCTTTTTATTATCCAGGCCATTATGTCCGATTTCCAGTCCCCGCAGTCCTTTTTGCAATGCTTCCTTGAATGTACGTCCAATAGCCATTGTTTCCCCCACGGATTTCATCGAAATACCGAGAATATCCTTTGCTTCCGGGAATTTTTCAAAGGTAAAGCGGGGAATCTTTACCACACAATAATCGATTGCAGGTTCAAATGATGCAGGTGTTTCCTTTGTAATATCATTCTGTATCTCATCCAGGGTATATCCCACGGCGAGTTTTGCAGCTATTTTTGCAATGGGAAAGCCGGTGGCCTTGCTTGCCAGGGCAGAACTCCGTGATACCCGGGGGTTCATCTCTATAACGACCATCCTTCCGTTCCGGGGATTCACTGCAAACTGGATGTTTGAACCCCCTGTCTCCACCCCTATCTCCCGGATAATGGCAAGGGAAGCATCCCTCATGATCTGGTATTCCTTATCGGAAAGGGTCTGGGCCGGTGCAACAGTAATGGAGTCCCCGGTATGAACCCCCATAGGATCGAGATTTTCTATGGAACAGATAATCACGACATTATCTTTTATATCCCGCATTACCTCAAGTTCATACTCTTTCCACCCGATTACCGATTCTTCAATCAGTATCTCGCTAATCATACTGTTTTCAAGTCCCAGTGCCGATATCTCTTCAAACTCATCCCGGGTATATGCAATTCCACCGCCTGTCCCGCCAAGGGTAAAACTCGGACGGACAATAAGCGGAAAACCGATCTCATGGGCAACCCTGGCTGCTTCTTCCCGGGAATAGGCGAGTCCGCTCCTGGGCAGATCCAGGCCTATCTTTTCCACTGCCTTTTTAAAAAAATTCCTGTCCTCGGCTTTTTTGATTGCATCATAATTCGCACCGATCATTATCACGTTATATTTTTCGATTACCCCGTTTTCCACGAGTTTCATGGCCGTGTTCAACGCTGTCTGGCCGCCCAGGGTAGGGATAAGGGCATCAGGCTTTTCCCTGGCAATGATTTTCTCGACAAATTCCGGGGTAATCGGTTCTATATATGTCCTGTCTGCTACCTCGGGATCGGTCATAATGGTTGCAGGATTCGAGTTGACAAGTACTACCTCGAATCCCTCTTCTTTTAAAGCCTTGCATGCCTGGGTTCCTGAATAATCAAACTCACAGGCCTGGCTTATCACAATAGGACCGGAGCCGATAATCAATAATTTATGGATATCTGTTCGTTTCGGCATAAGATATATTCCTTATTGACCCCGCTTTTTCTTCATCATTGCAATAAACTTGTGAAACAGATAGCGTGCATCATGGGGTCCCGGTGATGCTTCCGGATGATACTGCACGGAAAATGCGGGATATTTTTTATGTTCCAGCCCCTCGAGTGTTTGATCATTGAGATTGATGTGAGTAAGGATAACTTCATCTTTCTTCAATGTATTTATATCAACACAGAATCCATGATTCTGCGTGGTGATTGCGATGGTATTATTCTGAAGATCCCTGACCGGATGATTAGCCCCCCGGTGGCCAAACTTGAGCTTATAAGTTTTTCCCCCGAGAGCCATACCAAGGACATGGTGTCCCATACAGATACCGAAGACCGGGACTTTTCCCAGGAGCTTTTTCACTGTTTCTGCTGTGTAGGGAATTCCGGCTGGATCACCCGGTCCATTGGAGAGAAAAAGACCGTCCGGTTTATATGACAGAATTTTGTTTGCCATGGTTTTTGCAGGAACTACAGTGACATGACAACCCAGGCTGGAGAGAATACGCAGAATATTGTACTTAATACCCATATCCAGGGCAACCACCTGGTATTCTTTTTTCGCTTTATTCTCCGGGTCCCATTCATAAGGTGCATTACAGGTAACCTTTTTTACAAGATCCCTGCCGATAAGTCCCTGGGCATCCTTTGCTTTCTGTATACACCGTTTTTCATCCAGATCGGAAGTTGAGATAAATCCGTTCATGGCACCGGCTACACGGATATGTTTTGTAAGGGCACGGGTATCAATACCCTCGATACCTATTTTCCCCGCATTTTTAAAATAATCATCCAGGCTTTTTCTGGATTTGTAGTTGGAAGGATACCGGCAGAGTTCCTTTATAATAAACCCTTCCACCTGGATTTCCTTTGATTCAAAATCTTCATTGTTAATGCCATAATTCCCGATAAGGGGATATGTCATAGCCACGATCTGGCCTTTGTATGAGGGATCGGTGAGGACTTCCTGGTACCCGGTCATACTGGTATTGAATACAACCTCCCCATCAATCTCTCCTTCTGCCCCAAAGGATGAACCGTAGAATACTTTGCCATCTTCCAGTGCCAGTATTGCTTTCATAGTCTCTCTTCTTTTAACGTGTTTTATCAAAGTTCTGTTCTTTATATAATAATTGGAGAACTTTGTAAATCAGGAAGCTGAAGATAGTTGGAATTTTAATCTGGGTTTTTTTACCGGGGGGTACCCGGGATTTACCACTTAAAAATCGGTATAATACTGGACAAGACTATCATAATGTTTCCTGCCAGTGAAATGTTCACGATATTTCACTGGCAATTCCGGCCGATAGAGCTTTATATAACAATTTCCATTATATCCGGACAGCCTCCACCTGGGCACGGGGCCGGATATTCTTTATTTTTTCCCTCTCCCTATTGAACATTGCACTGATAATCGCCTGTTTCATCATAAGGTCAGGATGATCCTTGTTAATCGCCACCAGGGAAACATCTGTTTTCGCGTAGGCATTCTTCTTTCGTATACCGTCTCCGAATGCCGCCCGGCCGAAAACACTCCCCCTCCCGTATTCGACACCATCGATCTCGACAACCCCGTCGATAACCCAGAAAAATTCCGAACCCTTTTCCCCTTTTCTTAAAATTTGATCGCCCTGCTGGAAACGGAGGAGTCGTTCATGAATAAAATGCTTTGGGAATGATCTGATAATGGAATAACTCACACGGATATTCCTGACATCCGGATAGCAGTCGAATCCGCGCATCTTTTGTGCTACTTTTGCACAGAATGCACCGATGGCATACTTTTTTGCACTCTCCACTGCATCACGGAGGGTGCTGCCGTAGAAATTTTCTTTAATCGCTACCTCTATATTTTTTGATGGATGAAGCACGGAATCTCCGTTCCTGTCCAGAAAATAAACATCTCCTGTTACCTTTTTAGCAGTAATAATTCCTTTTTGCATATATTTTTCTCCTTTCCGGTATAACTATTTATAAATGAATATAGCACCATGATATGTTTTGTCTGTATTCCTTTTGGTATATTTTTAAGGCTGAATACTTTTCAACTGATTACACCGCTGATGTATTCTTTTGTCAGTTTTTCTTTCGGATTTTCGAAGAATTCCTGTGCCGGTCCGTGTTCGATCAATTCACCGCAGTACAATAAGACAATATAATCGGCCAGTCGTTTTGCCTGTCTCAGGATATGAGTGACAATCACGATAGTATAGTTGTCCTTTAAAACCCTGAATCTGTTTTCGATTCGAAGACTGGACTGGGGGTCTAAAGCAGAAGTCGGTTCGTCCCCCAAAATGATCTCTGGTTCCACGGCAAGACACCTGGACAGGCAGAGTCTCTGCTGCTGTCCTATGGAAAGTTTAGAGGCAGAAGTGTGCAGCCGGTCTTTTACATCATCCCATAGACTTGTTTCTTTTAAATAATGTTCCACAATGTTCTGGAGTTCCTTTTTGTCTTTTATCCCATGGATACGGGGACCGAATGCCACATTATCGAATATTGACATTGGTAATGGGCATGGTCTCTGGGATAAAAGCCCCATTTTTTTCCGGATATGTGTTACCTCGACACCGGGGTTGAAAATATTCTCGCCATCAACAAAAACAGAGCCGCTCACTTTCACCCCTTCGGTTAAATCGATAAGCCTGTTCAGGGATTTAAGCAGGGTTGTTTTCCCGCAGCCGGAAGGCCCGATAATCGCTGTGATTTTTTTATCCGGGATATCCAATGTAATATCTTTTAAAGCCTGGTGTTCCTCATAAAAAACATTGAGATTTCTTACATTTATATGAGTTTTTGACTCCATTCTTCTATCCTATTTAATGGTATGTTTTGTTATTTTCACGGCGATAATCCTGGAGGTAATCGATATCACCAATATTATCAATGTTAAAATAAATGCCGAAGCATATGCCCTTTCCTGGACTTCGGGAAAAGGGGTACCCATCTGGAAAAAGATAGCTAATGGTAATGTTGCAGCCGGCTGGGACAAAGAATCCGGTATATAATCCGAATATCCTGCGGTGAATATAACAGCCGCGGCATCACCAATACCTCTTCCAAAGGCAATCAGGGTCGCTGTGACAATCCCGGAAAAGGTCTGCCTTACAATTACTTTATATGAGGTTTCCAGTTTTGTGGCTCCTAATGAATAAGTAGCTTCCTTTAATTCAGACGGGACCATTCGTACCACTTCATCGACTGCCCGCGACATAATGGGAAGTTCTAAAAAACCTATGGCAATAATACCGCCCAATAGCGATGCTTTTATTCCAAAGGCAAGCATTACCGTAAACCCAAATGCCCCATATACAATCGAAGGAACACCCCATAATACATCAAAAGAAAAACGGGTAAGATTCGCAAGACGTGAACGCTTTTTTCTGTATATATTTATGTAGAGGACTACAGGAATACTTATAATAATGGAAAGGAGTGTTGCGCCACCTGCCACCATTAATGACCCGGCTATGGCATTCAGGATTCCTCCTTCCTTTCCGATATAGAAACCACCTTTGGGTAGCTGTGTGATCATGGATAATTTCATGGCGGGAAGACCTTTTACAATAATGATTACGATAATAAAAGCAAGGCTTCCGGTAATAATTACCGTGGCAACAATCATTAATATTTTGAATATTATTTCCTCTAATTTCCTTAATTCTATATTCCTTAATCCCATATTACTGAATACTCCTTTCCACTTTTAACAGAATAACCCGGGAAATGATGTTAAAAACAACCACAATCAAAAACAGAATAAAAGCAGCAAAGAGTAATGCGGAATCATAGAGTGGAACGGAAAGCATTTCTCCATAATTGTTGGCAATAAGCGCAGGTAACGGATAGCCGGGGTCAAGAAGAGAGCCTGGTATTCTGGCTACATTTCCGCATACCATCATAACAGCCATTGTCTCACCGAATGCCCTGGATAACCCGAGGACAATTCCTGCAATAATACCGGGAGAACCCTTGCGTAACACCACATGTTTTATTGTCTCCCATTTCGTAGCCCCCAGGGAAAGTGCTGCTTCTCTTAAATCTCGAGACACATACTGGAGTACTTCTATGGAAACATGGAGTATAACAGGAATAATCATGAGGGAAAGAACAATTCCCCCGGCGAGGATACTGTAACCGCTTACCGATTTCCTGAACAGGAGCCATATTGTCTCTTTAATAAGTGGTACGATTACCAGGATACCCCATAAACCATAAATAACAGAAGGTATCCCGGATAATACATCAATTAGAGATTTCATTGCTTTCAGAATAAATCCGGAGGTATATTCAGATAAAAAGACAGCAGCCAGTAACGAAAGCGGGACAGCAATGATTAAGGCTATACCAGTTACAAGGAGGGTTCCGATAATAAAAGCCAGGAAACCGAACTCACCCTTTAAAGGCCGGAAATTGGTGGAAAAGAGTAATTCCCCCAATGGTTTTGAAATTAATAAAGGACTCGATTTTACCAACAAGCATATGAAAATGAGAACTAAAACCAGACATGATGCAATTGTCAGCCCCTGCATGAGAAGAGAAAAAATACGGTCTTTTAATAGCCTGGGGCTATTCATCCAGTTTTTTTATTCCTTTTTCAATTTCATCTTTTTCCACCGGGATATAACCTGTTTCGACAACAAACTCCTGGCCTTTTGTTAATGCCCAGCGTAAGAATTCGTTTACAATAAGCTTTTCAGGCCTGCCCCGGCATACAAAATGGAGTAGTCTGGAAGGAGGGGAGGGATACTTTCCGTCAGAAATAGCCTGGATTATTGCATCACGGTTTGCATAAAAGTTTTCATCCGGGTCAATTATATTATTTGCATTAAGATCGACCGGTATTATTTTTAACCCGGAAACGGTATTCCTGGTTTTTGAGTCATACGCATAATTCACATTATTAAAACCAATACCAAAGATATCTTTTTTTACCGCTTCTGCCAGACCAGGATCTCCATATACACCAATACCTGTAAGGTCATCCTGATTTCCTCCCAGGAATTGAGCCCATGTTTGAGCAGCTCCGCACGCATCGGAACGGGTATATACATTAATTATATTTTTATCAATGATATTTGTATCAAGTTTACCTGTTATTTCATTCCAGGATTTTACTTTTTCATTTATCCAGATGTCCCGGAATTCATTTTGCGAAATCCCTTTACGTAGAATTTCTTCCAGATATGGATTCTTCTCATTAAACATTGGAACCACGGCATCCTTTGCAATAGATACCCACCATGCCCCTTTTTCAATCTCAACAGGAAATATCTCTCTTGAAACCATTCCTATATCCACAACACCGGATAATACATCTACTATCCCTTTTCCTGCACCCCCTGCGCTGATATCTATTCTCAGTGCCGGGTGAAGTTTCCTGAATTCATCTGCCCAGGTGACGGTAAGGGGATACAATGCCCATGCCCCTGATATAGAGATCGTTCCTTTTAATGCAGTTGTATTGTCATTTGTTTCTTTTTTTTTACATCCACCACACATAAGCAAAGTAATGGCAAATACTACAAGAAATAATTTTTTCATGGTGCCCTCTATGTCATTATAGGTTGAGTAAATGTAAAGAAATAATCGTCCTGTAGTAAGCGCCTTATCATGTAATGAATATGTAGTATATATTTCCCGATACTACATCAAAAGGCGTAAGCCAGGGGTAGATTCTTTCTTTTTTATGCGCTATAATCCGGTTTATAAGGTGTCTATTTTGCATGCCATCTTATTAACATACTAATTGGGGCTGTTCTATAGAATCTTCACTTTGTTTTGATTTTGTAGACAATCCCAAAGGAAAAAAATGGAAAAGATAAGAATTCTATTGGCAGAAGATCATCTTATCGTACGGGAGGGTATTAAAGAATTAATTCTACGGGAAGAAGATATGGAAGTAGTAGGAGAAGTTTCCAGCGGCAATGAAGCGGTGCAAGTGGCGTGCTCATTGAATCCGGATATTGTTTTAATGGATATTGCAATGCCTGGCATGAATGGGATAGAAGCCACAAAAAGGATTAAAAATTCGCATCCCTCCATAAATATACTGGTATTAACTGCATACGATAATGAGGAATTTATATTGGCTATAATAGAAGCAAAAGCCGCCGGATATATGCTTAAAAATGTGTCCGGGCAGGATCTTCTTAATGCAATAAGGGCTGTCTATGCCGGGGACTCTGTTCTTCATCCTTCAATAACAAAGAAAGTTTTAAAGCATTTAAGCCCGCGGGCAAACAGTACCCTCCCGAGAAATAAGAAACTCTTATCTGTCCGGGAATTACAAATTGTAAAATTAGGTGCACAGGGACTATTAAACAAGGAAATTGCTTATGAACTGAATCTTTCAGTCCGAACCATTCAAACACATTGGAGAAACATCTTTGTGAAAATAGGAGTAAACTCACGGCTGGAAGTAATCATGCATTGTTTAAAACAGAACTGGATTACAGTAGAGGAATATGAAAAAAAAGATTGAAAAAGAATATAAACTCGACGAGCAGGCGCTTTCTGCCCTTTATTCTATTTTAACAGTTATTAATCGGTCATCAATTATGGGGCAAGTACTTGATATCACCTCGAACAGGATAAAAGAAGTAATGGATATTGATATTGTGCTGATTTTTCTGCTGTCCGGGGATTCCCTGTCCTTACAACTTGCATCACACAGGGGAGCTTCAAAGCAATTTGTTTCAACCATTACTACATTAAAAAGAGAAGAAGAATTCGGCAGGTACAGTACAAGCTCGGGAGAATTGATCTTTTTAGACAATATTACCCGGAATTCCGGGGTTGCGAGGGATATTCTTCTGAATGAGGGTATAACTTCTATTTATAGTGTTCCTTTTCAATCACGGGATAGAGTTGCGGGAATACTATGTATAGCAAAAAAAGGGAAAAAAACAATCAACCGGGATGAAAAAAAATTTTCAGCATTAATCGGGATGGAACTGGGAGTTGCAGTAGAGAATATCTTCCTTTTCCGGGAAGAAAGAAGACTTAAAGAAAATCTCCGGCTGTATGCCGGGCAAATATCGACTGCTTATGAAGAGGAGCGAAAGCGTATAGCAAGAGAACTCCATGATGACACGATTCAGACCCTGGTCGCCCTTTCCCGCCGGCTGGACAATTATATATTAGAGAATTTAAAGAATCAAAATGGGTTACAGAAACCGCTTGAACAAATCCAAAAGAATATTGATGATGCTATACTGCGGATTCGCCGTTTTATCCAGGATCTTCGTCCTCCAACCCTGGAATATCCTGGACTTGTATCTACTTTAAGAGAACTGGCAAGTGCGACAGGGGAGCAATCCGGCATAAAGATATGTTTTAAGGCAGAGGAAATCACAGGTAAAATAGCCCCGGAAAAAGAACTCCTCATCTACCGTATTGTTCAGGAAGCAATAAAAAATATATGCAAACACTCGAATGCCCGGGAAGCAGAGATAGTGATAGAGTCCAATGAAAAGTGGACAAGGGTTAAAATCATCGATAATGGCAGGGGGTTTGATCCTGATACATATTCTCATTTTCTAAAAATGGATAAATTCGGGCTTATGGGAATGAGAGAACGGGCGCATCTTTTGGGGGGTACGTTTGATATTACCTCAAAGCCGGGTGAAGGAACGGTAGTGACATTAGTTGTAGACCATCAACATACATGATATTTATTCAATAAGCTCACCAATAACCGGGACCCTGTCCAGCAAGTCTTCTCCATGAGGTGCTTCCTTTAACGCTTCTGTTAAATCTTCTCCCGCTGTATGAAGAACTTGATGTTTCCCTTTTTTCCATAAAAAACTGTCTGTTATATTATATATTTTCCCATTATAGGCAATATACCCGGGGTTATTATCTGTGCCATTATAATGACTTAATTCAGATTTTGTTAATTTTATCATACTTTCACTTTCACAATCTTCAATTTCTAAACAATAACTATCTATGTTTTTGCTATAGAGGCAGGCATAAGGTCATTTAAAAATGACCTTATGCCCTTTCCCTTTATTTCAGGAATTTGGATACAAAAGGAGATGTTTCACCCCTTCTCATAAAATGCCCGGATGGTCCTTCCCCAAGGAATTCAGAAAACCAGGATTCATGTTCAATTTCTTCGTTTAAAATTGCCAGGGCAAGATCATATGTTCTATGATCTTTTCCTGCTGTCATGTTACAAATCTGGGTATACCCCCGTACAGCACATCTCTCTGCTTCAACAAGTACTTTTAATATACCTTTTATATCTTTTGGGTCTTTGGGCAGATTTGCAGGCGGACACGCCGAAATATCATGGAATTCCTTCATACAATCCGGTAGTTTCCCGCCAAGTTCGTAGATTCTTGGGACCAGGGCTTCAAAGTGATTCCTGTCTTCTATACGGGCTACTTCAGCAATCTCTTTTATCCCTTCTCCCTCAAGCCCGATAAGATTCACTCTCAAGATGGTATAATAATAAAATGTTGTTAATTCTGCCGAAGCATTCTTCACCAGTAATTCAACAAGTTGGTTAACATTAACCCCTGCCTTTTCTACCATTTCCTTTGCTACTCTTGCCATAATATCCTCCTTATATTAATTAAAATAATAATCATTCCGATTATTATTTTAATTAATATAACAATAATCGGAACGATTATCAATATTTATTTTAAAAAAAAAGTGGAAATTAATTAATTCTTTTTATTTTTGCATGAATTACAAATACCATAAAAATCAATCTTATGCCATTTTATTGTATAAGGGGTTAATTTTGTTGCCAGTTTATTGATATTTTCGTCTATTTCTACTTCGAGATCACTGATAGCGCCGCATTCTTCGCATATAAAATGATAATGTGGCATAACATATGCATCGAATCTGTCAAAGGTAGCACCATTCTCGATTCTTTTTACCAGACCTTGCTCCTCCAATATAGTCAAATTTCTGTAAACAGTGCCCATGCTCAATGCCGGAAACTCCTTCTTTAATCTGTCATATAACCAGTTGGCAGTGGGATGAATAGTTGTTTTTGTTAAAAGCTCCAGAATACGTGTCCTTTGTTTACTCCGTTTATATTTTTTCTTATTCACCCTTATAATATACAGAGATAGTTAAAATAAATCAAATATCCCGGCATCCTGTTGTTTCATTAAAAATATCGAAATTCCCGGACAGTAAAATAAAGTGGGGTTCAACGATGTTGAATGGCTGGAAATCCTTGACCTTCTCCTATCCTTCTGGATAGTATAAGATTATAAACAAAGGTTATTGCATGAAGTATTCATTTGCAGAAGAGGAATTACAGAAAAAGATAAGGGAATTCTCACTCCTTTTTGAAATAAGTGATACCTTGAACCGGAGTATGGATTTACGGGATGTTATCAGACCTGTGTTCAAGCTTATTGAAGATCATATGGGAATGTTCAGGGGAACCATTACCCTTCTTAACCGTGATTCCGGTGAAATTTATATAGAGGAAGCATATGGCCTTTCAGACGCACAGTTAAAGAGAGGGAAATATAAACTGGGAGAAGGAATTACCGGAAAGGTTGTTCAGACAGGACGCCCGGTTATTGTCCCAAGGCTTTCCGATGAACCGATGTTCCTTGACCGTACCGGTGCGCGGAAGAATATAGACAAAGCAAATATTTCCTTTATCTGTATACCCATAAAGTGTGGTGAAGAAAGTATTGGAGCATTAAGTGCAGACAGAATTTTTGAAGAGAATATCTCCCTGGAAGAGGATGTCCGGCTCCTTATGATTATTGCCTCCCTTATTGCCCGTGCAGTCCAGCTCAGACAATCTGCCATGGAAGAAAAACGGTATCTTTTAGAGGAAAACCAGCGGTTGATGGAGCAATTAAGGGAACGGTTTCAACCAGAGCACATTATCGGGAAATCAAAGGCCATGCAGGATGTGTACCGGCTTGTTGTACAGGTTGCAAAGAGTGATACAAATATATTAATTCGGGGAGAAAGCGGGACAGGGAAGGAACTTATCGCCCATGCCATTCATTATAACAGTTTCCGGGCGAAGAATCCCCTTATCAAAGTAAATTGTGCCGCCCTCCCCGAATCAATCATAGAAAGCGAACTCTTTGGGCATGAAAAAGGAGCTTTTACCGGGGCAGTTTCCACCAGAAAAGGACGCTTTGAACTGGCAGACGGGGGGACGCTTTTTCTTGATGAGATTGGTGATATTTCCCCTGTTATCCAGATAAAGCTTCTCCGGGTACTTCAGGAAAGGGAATTCGAGCGTGTCGGAGGTATGAATACAATAAAGACCAATGTGCGCGTCATTGTAGCAACAAACAGGAACCTGGAAGAACTTATGAAGCAGGGAAAGTTCAGGGAAGATATTTATTACAGGATCAATGTCTTTCCCATTCATGTACCACCGCTCCGTGAACGGAAAACAGATATTACCCTGCTTTCGGATTATTTTGTAAGGAAATACTCACAGGTAAGCAATAAGGAAATAAAGCGGATATCTACCCCTGCAATCGACATGCTTATGGCATACCACTGGCCAGGGAATGTACGGGAACTTGAAAACTGTATTGAGCGTGCAGTAATATTGAGTGTAGACGGGGTTATTCACGGCCACCACCTGCCGCCGACGTTACAAACGGCAGAAGCGAGTAATACAAAGCATTCCGGGAATCTGCAGGAAGCCCTGGATAGTTTTGAACGTGAATTGATATGCGATGCACTCAAATCCACCAGGGGAAATATGGCAGAAGCTGCCCGGAATCTCGGTATTACCGAACGAATCATTGGATTGCGTGTGAGGAAGTTTGGGATTGATCCGGCACGATACAAAACCGTGTTCTGATTCATTTCGCCCTATTCAAACCCAGGGTTGGTATTATTTTTTCTTCTGGAAAATAATCATACTGTTAGGAATACCCTTGCCACTCTGGTAGGTAATTATTCCTTTAACATCATGGTCATCGCCAGGGATAGTGATAGTATTCTTTACTTTCAATTGATAAACATTTGCTGCTTTAAGGATATAGGCAATTGAAAAAAAATGAAACAACCGTAATCCTGAAAGATATTTGGGACTAATCTCTGTTCTCTTCTGCCCGGGGAGTTCATTTATTATTTGTTTTATTTTTCTATCTTCTATCTCGATTTTTCCTTCCCGGTAATCCAGGATAATCACGTTCATATTGTATTTTTTTTTAAAGGATTCCCAGTCTTTTATATTTCTTTTAAATATTAACATAAATAATCCTCCCGGTTTTAAAACCCTGCTTATGTCCTGGAGAGAGAAATCAAGCTCTATATTATCAAAATGCTGGATAACAGCATTGCAGAAAACAAAATCCTGGCTTGCATCATTAACAGGAAGCATTGCAGAAAGCAGATCAAGGAAGATATAGCGGGCAGCACTTTCTGTATAATTTTCCTTTGCGATCTGAATGGCATATTTATCCGAATCAAATCCTGATATATCCCATCCGTATCGGGTAGAAAGGTCATGTACAAGATAATGGGACCCGCATCCGTAATCGATTCCCCTTACCTTTTCCTTATCTTTTAACAGGGAAACCATGATATTGACAAAGGTATAGAGATTATTGATTCCCCTGTAATTTCCATTAAAATACCGCTTTTCATGTTTTTCAGCATACACACGCTTTTCATCAAAGGTAAACACAGCAGAATGGATTTTTCTTAATTCCAGATAAAAGTCTTGACTTTCCTTTTGATATAAAGAGTGCCCGATCTGGTTTGCTTCCCGCTGCTTTACGAGTATATTTATAATCTTTTTTATATGGGGAAATTTTTTAGTAAAAGAATTTTTTAAAAACTGGATATTCTCCTGCGTATCAACCGGTATAATGTCTGAATAGGGGACAGGTTTCCTGGAATGCCAGACAGCCGGATCAAAGAGAATGTCTTCTACTGCTTTAAAGTCCTCTGCAATAAAATCCGGCTGAATATCCTTATTCCCGGGAAATGAGAATTCCCGTGGAAAGGCTTTCTTGTATTTTCCCCGGTTTAATAGAATAGAAATAATTACATTCTTTCCTGAAAGCTCGAGCAGGGGATGAATATCCTTTTCATACCTGTCCCCTATCATGGCAATCCGGAGGGGTGGTCCGGCATGCCACCGTGTTACAGGTATATAGGCGAATTGTGTAAACCGGTTAAGCGGCCTTTTGTGATCCTGTTTGACGGCATGGATCACCCTGGCATAAAAAAAAGGATTTGATTTATCCCCGTATGATGCAAATAATTTCTCTGCATAGCTTAATGTTTTTATTCTTTGTATATAAGCGAATTTCTTTGAATCGGATGAATTCGTGTCGCGTAATCTTTTCTCATACCGGTCTATCATTTTCCTGATGTGTTCACCGGTTTTATTATTTACAGCAGCACCCGTGGTGAGAAGCCGCTGCCGGTAAAACCTGGACAAGCCAAGCTGCTTTAACTTCTGTCCTTGTATTTTTTCTATGCCCTCGGAAACAAAATAAACATGAAATCCGTGTTTCGTAAGCTTATGAAGAAGGTCTGTAAACCCGGAAACCGGAACAAATCTCAGTGAAGATTGAAAGACCCTGTATGCCTTTTTTATGTCTGGCTGTCTTTTTACCTTTTTCACCATCACCATAAATTTTTGGATATCCGGATCTTCTGTTACCTTATTTTTAAAACGTTGATACATTTCCCGGTCAAAAGAAGGTTGATCCAGACGAAGACCGGAAAATGCTGTTTGTAATTCATCGATCTTTTTAATATAGACAGCCTGGTCGTTTTTACAAAAGGAAAGCTGTTTATAATTTGCTTCATTTTGCGTATGGAGTATCTTCATAACTGCATAAAGATCATGGGAGTTCCAGATATGAATGAAGTTTGTTAATCCTGCCAATTCAAAAAAATGACCGTATTCCACCACCTTTTCGTACAAAGGGAGAAATTCGCCGGCAGTTTTCTGAAGCTCAAGGCATTCCATGGCCAGTGCCGCGGCTTTGTTTCTTATGGAGCGGTTGTCGATAATTGTATTGTCAATGTCAAAAAAAACTACATTCACCGGGTATTGCCTTTCACTTTGAAATGGGAATTACTTTGAATAATATGCGGGTAATCATACAATAAGTCAACCTGTAAAATAAAATATTCATCTTAAAGTAAAAGACCACCTGCGGAGCAAGTGGCTTTTTCTAAATCAAAAGAATATAAAAGGCATAGCCTTTAAATAAATATAATGAGGA
>JAFGQK010000403.1 GCA_016935735.1 Spirochaetales bacterium
AGGATAAGGTAACTTATTAGGAATTTTATTAATACTAGACATTTGTTTATTTTTTGGATTTTTTATTTCAAATTTAGAATCGCTGCAGAATCAAGGTTACTTTCCGGGGGGTATTGGAATTACCGGTATTTTTTTTTGCATCTTTTTTATTAATTTATGTGTTTTATTTCGCTTGCTTTCCTTTCGCTGATATAATAAATTAAAGCTGTTCATTTTCAATAAGCAAATGCAGGATAAGGAGGTATGAATGGGTGGGTAAAAAAGCACTCATTTCAGGTATCACGGGACAGGATGGGGCACTGCTGGCTGAATTCTTGCTTCATAAGGGATATGAAGTTCATGGGATCAAGAGAAGATCATCACTGTTTAATACCTGGCGGATTGATCATCTTTACCAGGATCCCCATGATAAAGAATTAAATTTCTTTTTACATTATGGCGATTTAACTGATTCAACAAATTTAATCCGGATTGTTCAGAAAGTACAACCGGATGAAATTTATAACCTTGGGGCACAATCGCATGTCAAGGTCTCCTTTGAAACACCGGAATATACTGCAAATTCAGATGCTATCGGGACACTCCGGTTACTGGAGGCAATCCGAATTCTGGGAATGGAAAAGAAAGTCCGGTTTTATCAAGCTTCCACCAGTGAATTGTTCGGAAAGGCAAAGGAAACTCCACAGAATGAAACAACTCCTTTTTATCCCCGGAGTCCATATGCTATTGCAAAGCTTTACTCTTACTGGATGACTATTAACTATCGTGAATCTTACAATATGTTTGCCTCGAATGGAATTCTTTTTAACCATGAAAGTCCGGTAAGGGGGGAGACGTTTGTAACGAGGAAAATAACCAGGGCCGTGGCAAGGATTAAACTTGGTCTACAGGATAAACTTTATCTTGGAAACCTGGAAACTCAACGTGACTGGGGCTATGCAGGAGATTATATCGAAGCCATGTGGCTTATGTTGCAATACCATGAGCCTGATGATTTTGTTATTGCAACCGGGGTAAGTAATACGGTACGTCATTTTGTGAATCTTGCTTTTGAAAATGCCGGTATATCAATTGAATGGCAGGGGAAAGGAGTGAAGGAAAAGGGAGTAAACCGGGAAACCGGGGAAATTCTTGTTGAAATTGATTCGCGGTATTTTCGTCCGGCAGAGGCAGAGAAGCTGGTCGGTGATGCTTCCAAAGCAAGAGAGAAACTGGGCTGGCAGCCAAAAGTCAAATTTGAAGAACTTGTTACAATGATGGTTCAATCAGATCTGCAACTTTTCAAAAGGAAAGCTTAAACCAACGAATAAGCCATATGCAATTGAAAAAAACGCTGTTAGACCCCCTTAAAAAATACTGGTAACATGAAGAAAAAAATATATAATTATACCCGATGAAAAGTGATTACTTAGAAGACAAACCTGTCTATCCAGATAGGCCATTTTCAGTAATGAAGAAAATCCTTAGTTTTTTATAGCCTATTAGAATAAATTCAGAAAGGGAGTAATCGATGAGTTATGAAACATTATCAAATGCTGTTTTTTCTAAAAAGCCTGAACAGCTTAAAAAACTGATTAAAGAAGGTATGGATGTGAATGTTAAGCCTGGGAATGAATATATATGGAAAAAAATGAAAAGATATTTATAGCAGGGCACAGGGGACTTACAGGATCGGCTATAATGAGAAAACTCAAAAACCTGGGATATAATAATCTTATTGTTCGTACCAGGGAAGAACTCGATTTACGCTGTCAGGCGGAAGTTGAAGATTTTTTTCAGAAAGAAAAACCGGTATATGTCTTTCTTGCTGCTGCAAAAGTGGGCGGGATTTTATCCAATTCAACATATGTTGCTGAATTTATTTATGACAATATAATTATTGCAACAAACGTTATACACGCTTCTTATAAGGCGGGTGTAAAAAAGTTATTAAATTTAGGGTCATCGTGTATTTACCCTAAATTTGCGCCACAACCATTAAAGGAAGACTCTCTATTAACCGGAAAACTCGAACCAACGAATGAGCCGTATGCTATTGCAAAAATCGCAGCTATTAAGCTTTGCCGGTATTATAATGAACAATATGGAACGAATTTTATCTCAGGTATGCCTGCAAATTTATACGGTATAAATGACAACTTTGATGTAACGAATTCCCATGTTCTTCCTGCACTTATCCATAAAATACATGAAGCAAAACATCATGGGACAGATGTCACTCTCTGGGGAGACGGTTCGCCGAAACGTGAATTTCTTTATGTCGATGATCTGGCAGACGCACTTATATTTATTATGCAGAATTTCAGCTTTAAGGATACCGGTGAATTTATTAATATTGGTACTGGTACAGATATAACAATCAGGGACCTTGCGGGATTGATTGGTTCTATTGTGGGATTTAATGGAACAATACATTGGGATACTTCGAAGCCAAACGGAACACCACGTAAATTACTCGATATTAGTAGTTTGAAAAAGCTTGGATGGCAGTCATCTACTTCCCTTAAGCAAGGAATAAGAAAAGTATATAATTGGTATACGAGCATCTTGCAAAAATCCAATAATATTTAAGGAATTTTTGCAAGAGGCTTCGGAGTATTTTTATTTTATTATACTAAAAGGAAATAAAGATACTCCGCTGTTGTTAAGGTTGGTTCTTGCAGTAAATATAGTATTTTTACAGGGATGAAACGGAAGGAAAAAAATAATTTGACTGATTAACAAATTTCTGATATTATTAAATGAAAAAGAAAAGTAGCTAAGGAGTAAAAAAAATATGAATCCGGTATTAAAAAGATTCACGAGTAAATTTTTTTTTGTATTTCTTTTTTTAGTGATGTTGTCTTTCACCGTATCCGCCAATACAAAGTTCGGACGGCTTACCGGTGTTAACTGGTTTGGTCTGGAAACCGGCAGTTATGTTTTTCACGGGCTGTGGAACCGGGATTACCGGTCTGTAGTAAAACAGATATCTGACCTTGGATTTAATTGCATCCGGGTCCCGTGGTGTAATGCCATGTTTAATAATGATCCTGTCGGAATTCAAATTAATGAATATGGTGTGGATGAATATACCGGGGAAACCGGCTTGAATCTTGATCTTGAGGGATTATCTTCTGTCGAAATCCTGGATAAGGTAATCGATGAGGCTGCACAATATGGTATATACATTATCCTGGACAATCATTCCAGGGCAAATGATGCATATTCAGCAGAAACCCTCTGGTATACCGATGCTTTTCCGGAATCAAGATGGATAAGCGACTGGGTAACCCTGGCCAGCCGGTACAGGAATAAGAGTAATGTTGTGGGAGCAGATTTAAACAATGAACCCCACGGAAACACAGGAAACGGGATGAAGCCCCCGGCAACCTGGGGATACCAGGAGTCAGGGTATGGCGATACGGATTGGAAAGCCGCCGCTGAACGATGTGCTGCGGAAATTCTAAGGGTAAACCCCGATATCCTGATTATTGTAGAAGGAATTGAAGAATACAAAGGCACAGGATACTGGTGGGGCGGAAACCTCATGGGAGTGAAGGATTTTCCTATTACCTCGATAGCGCAGGGCTCTCTGGTTTATTCTGCACATGAATACGGGAGCTCGGTATACAACCAGACGTGGTTTTCCGATCCCAATTTTCCTTCCAATATGCCCGGTATCTGGGATAAATTCTTCTATTTTATAGAAAAAGAAAATATCGCCCCGCTCTTCTTTGGCGAGTTCGGAATTACCGGGGCAGCAGCGGCAAATCCATCATCGGTAGATTACCGGTGGTTTACCGCCTTTATGGATTATGCCGGACAGGATTGTTCCTGGACATTCTGGAGTTTTAATCCCAATTCCGGGGATACGGGCGGTTTGCTGGAAGATGACTGGGTAACAGTGAATATGAATAAATATAACCTGCTCAAACCTTACCTTGCCGGAAACCAGGGGCCAACACAACCGCCGGCCACACCTTCGCCGACACCGGAACAGGAGCAACCTGGTGATGTCAATAACAGCGGTAGTATTGATATTGTTGATGCATTATTGATTGCCCAATATTATGTGGGATTGGATCCGCAGGATTTTAATCAGGCCCTGGCGGATGTTAATTGTGACGGGAATATTGATATTATCGACGCACTGGTGGTTGCTCAATACTACGTTGGTCTGGTAACTGAATTCTGCTAAAGGAAACCCCAGGAGGAAATTGGGTTTCTTTTAAGCATAGCGTTTAAATATTACCGGCAACTGGGTAAGAATCGGTCTTATCGATTTTAATCCCTGGAAAAAAATACTGAAATCCCTGTACCAGCTCATATTGCATTGATTGCATTTAAGTTTCTTGAAATTTGCTGGTCTTAAAGAAAGTGCATCTCCCATGGAATCAGGCAGGTACATACACGGATACACCTCCAAATTCCAGTCAACGAACATGACTCTGTATCCGCCCAGACACTCGTAATAGGTAGGTATTTTTTTTAAGTACCGGATAATGTCCTTAAGGGAAAGAATGGGATTTACGATATTAAACTCCTTTTTCAGTTCTATAACATCCCGTAAAGCCTGGATAAGCTCTTCCCTGGACATATCGATTGCCTCTCCGCCAAGGGTATACACCGGGGATTGGGAAAATGTCGGGTAATTCACGGCAATAGTATCAAACCCAATATCCATACATTTTTGAAAAAGTTCCTGTAGATTCCGGTTGTTGTAATTGCTTATAAGGGTTAAAGCCCAGACGGTAAAATTTCTTTTTTTAAGCTCGTTCACTGCCTTTTCAATATGTTTAAGGAGACCGGGAATGGACCTGGATTCCGACAGGATTTTATCCGAATAGTGGTCTATTGATATACATGCAACATCAAGGCCACTCTGTTTAAGGGCATCGATCCGCTTTTTTGTAAAAAGACGCGCATCCGCATTAAGTATCGCAGTAATTATATTATGTTCTGTACAGCGTTCAATAATCTGTTCCATCTGCGGATGCAAAAGGGGCTCACCTCCTGTCAGGGTAATAAAACGCAAACCCAGCTTTGCAAGATGAGTGATGGCTTTCAGACATTTATCGGTATTTACGAATATCTTTGGCTTCTGTTTCCAGATTGTGCAAAAATGACACTTTGCAGTACAGACATTTGTTAGTGCCAACTCACATATTTTTGTATTTCCCCTGATTACAGTTTTTAAAATAGATAGCTTCTTCATCATACTGGCAGTATCCCCTTTCTTATTTTCCTTCTTTTACTTCTTGTCTATGAATATATACCTTCCGCAAGACTTCATACAACTTTCTGTCAGATTTGAACTATAAAAGATTTTATTGTTATAATCAACCTGTTACTGTCATTTTTCTTTATACCAAATTCAAAGATAAGCTTGACACGCTGTATATTTTCTCTTAGTTTGAAGTGTGCCTTATAAAAACAACAATTATATTGAAGAGCACCTTATATAATTATAATCGTACCTCAACGGATGTTGAGGAGTACCTTAATGCATTTACTATTGTGGTTCAACTTGTTGAACAGTACCTTGTAAATTACTATCGTGCCTCAACGAATGTTGAGGAGTACCTTGTAAATTACTATTGTGCCTCAACGAATGTTGAGGAGTGTTCAAAAAGGTGGAACTACATATTGATATTTTGTCAAAATGAAAAAAATAATAAATGAAAGGAGCAATTATGTCTAAAATAGGAATAATCGGTGGTTCAGGTCTGGATAATCCGGATATTTTAGAAAATGCAACATCAATTACCATTAAAACCCCATATGGAGATCCTACTTCGGATCTTAAGTGTGGAAAAATAAAAGGCGTGGATGTAGTCCTGCTGGCCCGGCATGGACGGGAACATACATATCCCCCGACACATGTCAATTTCCGGGCAAATATTCATTCCTTAAAAGAACAGGGATGCACGCATATTCTTGCAACAACCGCCGTGGGAAGCCTTCGGGAGGAAATTGAGAGGGGACATCTGGTAATACTCGATCAATTTATCGATTTTACACGGCGCAGAAATTTATCCTTTTATGATACATTTGAGCCTCACAGTCCCAAACATACCCCTATGGCAGAACCGTTTTCAAAAGAGTTAAGGGGCTTACTTATTGCTGCCTGTAAAGAACTAAACCTGGATTTTCATGAAAAAGGAACAGTGGTTACCATCGAAGGCCCGCGTTTCTCTACCATAGCAGAAAGTAAGATGTTCCGGTTATGGGGTGCGGATGTTATTAACATGAGTATTGCACCGGAAGCCGCTCTGGCAAATGAAGCGGGAGTCCCCTATGCTGCTATTGCGATGAGTACGGATTACGACTGCTGGAAAGAAGATGAAGAACCTGTCACATGGGAACAGATATTAAAAATTTTCGGAGAAAATGTTGGTAAAGTAACAAAGCTGCTTATCAATGTAATCCCGAAAATCAAATAATAAGCGGATTTATACGATTTTATTTAGAATATGGAACCGGGTGTTAATAAAAATGTTGATGGAAACTCAGTATACTTTGCCATATACTGGTCCCGTCTTAAAAAAGCAGAAAAATACGAAATAATAAGAACCGTTCCTTCCATGCCGGGAATTTTTGAACTCTATTACCAGGATGAAAAGAAAAAGCTTAATCTTTTTTTCCTTGCCCGTGCATATTATGGAGGACTGCGGCATACAATCAGAAGCCGGACAGATCCTGAACTGGAAGATGATGCTGCAAGAAGAAAAGTTCTGAATACCTATACATGTTATTACAGGTACACAATCCTGCAATCGTATAAGGATATGTCAGATATCCTTTATTTCTTCAGACAGACGTATAAGCCAGGGGATACAACCATTCAACATTCCGGACGTTATGAGAATATCTTCCTGGAAGAATACTCGGATGACAAAATTGTAACGATATAGACTATTACCGTATAACCCGATTTTCGTTTTCAGGATTAATGAGTAATTATTTCACTTCAAATGAAAGAAGACGTCCCTTTTTTATCCCGATCGGTTTAGTTACTTCATCAGCGAGTTGATTGACCTTAATTTCGATGGTTGTTGACCCTTTCTTTACAGCTTTCCAGTAAATGGTAAAAAAATGGAGATTTTTCCCTGGTCCCTTACCCATCACATCAAAGCCGGCTATCATGATTGTACCGGGTTTCCCGGCATTTACTGCTGCAACAAATCCATCTGCCCCGGTGACAACGCCATTATTGCCCATTCCCGCATCAACATTAATAAAAGAAGGATCATATTTAATATGAATACCATAAGCTGCTACCTTCCGATCTCCTGTATTAATCCGCAATTCAGTGGAAAATGGGGAATTAATGATAATTTGTTTTTCTGATAGTTCGAACCAGAGTTCACCGGCCTCCGGGGAAGGTTCTTCTGTCGGTTTCAATATCCTGGTCGGTTCAGGTGTCGGGACCGATATCGATTCGGGAGTCGGTTCCGGGCTGGGGTTTTCCGTTGGTTTTTGTGTGGGTTCCTCTTCTACAGGAACTATTGTGGAAGTCGTTTCAGGTTCTTGCCGGGTGGACACACACTGGACAAGTATCAGGGAACAGAAAAGCAAAAAAATAAAACATATGCATAATCCTTTTTTCATTATCATAGCCTCCAATTTTTTAAAGTTTCTTTTATTCCAGCAAAAAAAAGCCTGATAGAAACAACAGATTTTTTACTTAATTTCCAGGTATCTGTTATTTTCATTAGAGTTAAATAATATTACCTGAAAGAAAAGGAGTCAAGATCAATGTATTATATATTAATACCTGTTTTATTCAAATTTATTTACAAGGCCCTGCTCGTTGAATAGCTTGTTATTCGTATTGATGTGTACCTTATATATTACTATCGTGCCTCAACGAGTGTTGAGGAGTAATTGTCCTGCTAAAGACCGGCGATTTTTTCCCGTATTTTTTATAATTTTCATCGGAAACATCTTTTATTGCCTATAAAATTTATTATAATAATAATATCAGTTTATGAGTGGAATAATATATCATAAAGGGAAAAAAGTCCATTTAAAAAATGTAGTAAATCTGTAAATCTAAAGAAAGGAAATGACTATTTTGCCGGGAAATACAAAGATACAAAAAGAAATACCCTTTCCCATGAAAAGGCGAATTCTTCTTTTGTGTCTTTTAGTAGTTCCTCTTTTTTTAGCAATATTCCCTGTTCTTAATCTCTTTTCCCTCTCATTTGAAATTTTCCCCGGAAAAGATATCGGAAACAGGATATGGGTTTACAATGACAGTGGATGGGAAGGCGGTCATTCCATAATAGAGGAATTTACATACAATTCAGGTAAACTCATACTGAAGTACATCCTGAAAGAAGGAGCAAAATCACCCCTGGTATTTTTTACCATATACATTAATCCCTCCTATAAGCCCGGTGATCTTTCACAATACAATTCTCTTTCACTACAGATACAGGAAACTACCAGTAAACGGATCTTGATGTTTATAAAAACATTTGAACCGGGTATTTCAATGCCAGAACTGGAAAAAGCACATACACTCCGTCACAATCAGTATTTACTTCAACTTACTCCGGGTACTCATCACTATTCAATAGATTTAAATAAGTTTATAACCCCGGACTGGTGGTTAAACATGATGAAAGTGAATAAAACAGATATTACAGCTGAATCATATAAAAAAATGATGTCTTTTGATATGCAATTTAACCTGATTGGTACGAATTATATACTGGATAAAGAGGAATATATTTGTATAGAGAATATTTCCCTTCATAAACCCATGAATATTCTCAACCCCATTATTTTAGGTTTACTTATCCTTTATTATCCCGGAATTGCTATTTTTCTTATTATCAGACATGGAATGGAAAAGGGAAAACTACCCCCCCAAAAACCTGTCGAGGTGGCCACCTATCGTGAAAAAGAGCTTGAACGTATCAAAGAATTTATTGAATTGAATTATACAAATGAAAATATTTCTACCAGGATGATATATGAAAATCTTGGGATTCCTCCATTCAGGGTTTTCAAACTCCTGAAAGAAGAATACCAGCTTTCATTCAAACAACTCATAAACAAAATGCGGATTAAAGAAGCAAAGCGGCTTTTAACACAAACGGATCTTAGAATTATAGAGATTGCCTTTCATCTTGGGTTTAATAATATTTCCTATTTTAATAACCTCTTTAAAAATTATGAAAAGCAGACACCTTCCACTTATAGAAAACAAAATAGCAATAACAAAGGAAGCTATTAATAATTAAGGAATATTTTCGCCCACAAAGGCCGCTCCGGCGGGTCGGATGAAAGTATCTGCACCCATTCTTCATCGGTCAGACGGACACTGTCCTCTTTTTCGAATTCATAATAACTTAAAACATAACCAACTGCTGCCATTCCGTCCGTCTGGCCGGGAAGCGGATAAATGACAATAACAGGATGAATATAACCAATTGCTTCATGAAGAACCTGTTCTTCATAGGTATAAATTGCAGAAACAACCTGCGCCTGTGAATAAGGTTCAGGGATAAATGATGATGAATCAGAAAAGAACAAACTCAAATCCTTGTGGAAATTGTGAATGTATGCGTTTTCTTCAGATGTAAGGGATATTCCTGAAAGTTGTGTCTGTGCATAAGAACCGAATGTATCGGACCAGTCATGAATTTTCTGTAACTTGCTTGTATGAATAATTGAGATTCCTGCAGTATTGAGTGTATTTATTACCTGGTTGCACATCCCTTTAAGACGTTCATAAAAAACCGGGTATGGCTCAACAAAGCAAGCTGGGGGTGATGGTGTCGGTGTGGGCGGTGCCGTTGGCGTTGAGGTCATTGCTACAGGTGTCGGTGTTGCTGTTCCAGGTGGTGATGTTACTACCGGGGTACTCATAGGTGTTGGGGTTCCCGGTTCACAGGGGAATTGGGTGATAAGCCCAACATAATACTGTGCCATCAGTAATGCATCGACAATTGATATAATACCATCACAATCGACATCTCCCATACCTGGATTAAAATGTATGGGATCCAAACCTACATAGTACTGTGCAGTAAGGAGGGCATCGACAATATCAACAGCCCCGTCCCCATTCACATCCCCAAATATCCCTCCGGAAATAATGACCGTATTGCCTATCCCGGTTGGAGTCCCGATAGTGTATGTATTCTCATCCACAAGTGTCTCGATTGTTATTTCAACAGGTATTATTCCCGGCTTCGTTCCTGCCTTCCAGTTAATGATTAGTAAATGAAGCTCTGTTCCGGGACCTCTTCCGTTTACATCAAATCCGGTAACTTTTATGGTATCGGGAATGGTGACGTTCACTGCACTCACAAAGCCATCTGCACCTTCTTCAACACCATATTCTCCAATTGCCGTATTCACATCGATATAGTCTTCATCATAAGTGATATCAAATCCATATGCTGCGATTTTCTGTATACCCGTATTGACATACACATCCGTGACGAATTCCGAATTAGTATCCACTGTTATTGTCCCGGGCATAAGCCAGACGTACCCTGCTCCCGGGGCAGGAGTGGATGATGGGGTGGGGATTGGGGATGGTGTTGGGGTGGATGGAACATAGACTGAATCACTGTGAAGTTCTGTCCATGAGGCAAGCTGTGAGTTAAGCTTTTCCCTTTCCCAGATTCCTGTCTTCATAAAAGAAGGAACCATGCCCGGGGGTTCAAAGGATAAAGTCCGGAGGGTGTAGAGCCAGAAATTCGACGTGGAATTTGTCCAATCGCTTTCCTGCTTTTCATTAAAAACGGTTTTTAAGGCATCAAGCTGTTGCATGAGCAGGGGGAATTCTTCCTTCTCCAGCCAGAACTCGTCATATGCTGCCTGTGAATTGAACAAGGCAGATGCCACATCGAGCCCCGCAGGAATATATCTGTTTTCCACAAGGGGATGTGTTGTTTGTTTAAAAACCAATAAATCAAGTGCTTTATGTTCGCCAAAGAATTGAATAAAGGAATCTTCTCCATAACTGACCAGGTGAAATTGTTCTTTTAATTTTATAAGGTTTTCTGCCTCTTCAAGCAGGGCATACCCGTTTGTTTGATATGTAGATTCAAAAGCATCCTGCATCGCCTGGTTAACCCCGGGGGGGGTAACAGTTATTACCGTATTTTTCAGTTTTGAAAGAATTGTGTATAACGATTCATACGCATTTTTTAGCGTGATGTCATTCAATATAAGCCAGGCCATAATTGCAGCAGCCGCAATATCATAATCATCATCAATATCGTATTTTTGTCTTTCACACCAGGTCATTGCCCTGAAATACTGTTTCAGCTGTTCACTATTAACATAATGACTCCTGGGTTTGTAATGCGTATAATCTTCACCAGGGAAAGGTTCAACCGCTGAACAAGCATAGATCTTATCCAGGTAATCATTCACATCAGAAGTAATATCAGCACTCCCGTTTATGGACGTTACTCCATTAATAAGGGCTCTGGCCACTGCTGCAAAAATCCAGAGCCGCCTGCATGCTTCTTTAAGAAACGGTTTGTCTACAATACCCCCGTATTCAATGGAAACATCAGTTTCGAACCAGGTGAGAATATCGGTGAATTCCTGTATCAGGTATTCTTTTTCCACAACTTCCAGCATATGGGCATACGTAATATGAAAAATATGGAGGAGTGTATCCGTGGTAATAAAGGTGGAAACCTTATCCTGGGAAGAAAGTAATTTATATGATTCGGTAAGTGTATTCTTTCTTACTGAATCAAGAACCAGAAATCCGTTCGAAATAAGCTGATCCTCTTCCGAAGCACTAAGGGGGATAATATCTAAAAGATCACCAAGGTTCAGGGGATTAACCGGATCAGGGGTCGGTGGCGGGGTTGTGGGATCGGGTGTTTCAGTTGGGAGGGGAGTTTCACATGCCCCGGGGAATTCCGTGATAAGATTCACAGAGTACTGGGCTACAAGGAGGGCATCGATGATATCGATAAAATCACTTCCATCCACATTCGCAAAAAGCGGATCAAAATTATCAGGATCCAGGCCTGCATAATACCGGGCTATCAGGAGAGCATCGATCACATTGATGAAAGAATTATTGTCCACATCACCACAATCTGTTGCTTCAAGTGCCATGATGTGGGTAAAAAAAAGTATAAAAGCAAAGAAAATACATATGATTAATTTCTTACCGATACTTTTATTTTTCATATTTTTCTCCATAAATGCTCAATTTTCCACCTTCATATTATACAAGTTATTCATTCATCCTTAAGAACGGGTTTAAGGGTTATCATATTTCCAGAGATCGACTATTTTAAGGCCGGTGCTTCCTGCTGCAATATAGGCATAACATCCGCGTACTACTATTTTCTGGGACTCGACACCGGGAATATCATATGACCCTGCAAATACAAGTGCACCAGGCTGCTTTTTATCGATAATTTGCAGTCCCTTTAATCCGTCTGCAATAAAAAGATACCGCCCATACCAGTCACAATCATAGGCAAAATCTTCAGTATCATATGTCCCCAGTAATTCCGGAAACAAAGGTTCGGTTATATCGAGCAAAAGGACCCCCGAATGCCCATTCGCAATACTGGCATTCGTTCCCCATACATTCACTCCTGTTGCCTCTCCCAGGGTTGAATAAAGGGCGGAGGATGGCGGAGAGGATTGGCCGGCAATATGTACGATTTTCATCCAATTCTTTACATCGTCTGCAATATAGGCATATTCTCCATACACAGCTACGTCCCTGGCATACCCTTCTGCCTTGTATGAATCAATATACACAGGTTCGGCAGGATCGGAAATATCATACACCTTTATTCCGGATTCACCTGTATTATCATTCCAGTAGGATACATAAATATAATCCCCCCGGAGTTCGGCACCTGTTGTTATATTCTGAATCTCAATAGTACTGTAATACCCGCACATAAATGGATCTGAAACATCCAGTATTTCGAGTCCTACATCATAGCCGGTAAGAAAAGCATAATGTCCGCATATGGTAGTATTCCAGACCGGTTTATTCTCCGGCATTGATACAGAAGCAATGCAAAACGGATTTTCCGGGGTGGTGATATCAAAAATCATCATTCCTTCTTCTGATGCTGCAACATAAGCATATTCCCCATCAACAGTTACCCCTTTTGCTGCTCTCCCGTTGGTAGATCCGGTACTGCTTGCGTCAGCAGGGGCAGGTTCTGCAAGGTTGATGACATGAAAGCCCTCATTATGTGCAGCGACAAATCCGTACTCGCCCTGTACGACAATTCCATTGGCGGTTGTTATTGAATCGTAAGAATCCACTTTTACAGGGTGTTCAGGATCTGCGATATTTATTGCAAGGATTCCACCCTGCGTACTCGCAATATATGCATAAATACCGGAGAGGGCTACTCCCCTTGACCCACCAGGTCCCTGGTCATTGTATGACCCCACGAAGGTAATGCTGGAAGGTGTTGATATATCGAAAATTTGGAGATCCGATGCATCATCTGCCACATATGCCAGTGTATCTTTGATAACCACATCATAAGCCATGTCAGGTGTATTGCGGGAGCCGGCAGGGACAGGATCGGATGGAGTGGCAATAGCAACAACAACAAGACCTGCATCACCTGCTGCAATATATGCATAATCTTCCTCTATTGTAATGCCAAGGGCGGTTCCTCCTGTATCATACAATGCAACATGCTGGGGATTTGCCGGACTTGATATATCGATAATCTGGAGTCCTGAATCGCCAATTGCCACATATGCATGATTATCCTTTATCTCCAGGGCCCTCGCATAATCAATTGTCGTAAAGACTTTTGTTAATTGGGGAGTCACCGGAGTACTGATATTCACGATACACAATCCCCCATTATCAGCAGCGACATATGCAAAAGTATCCTTAATGCAGATATCATATGCATTTCCCGGTATCTTACAATTTCCTGCCACCCATGGTGCTTTGGGATCGGCTATATTGATGACAGAAAGCCCTTTATTATGGTTTACAACATAGGCATACTGGTCTTTTACAGCAATACGGTAAGCAAAACCATTTGTCTGGCAGGAACTGATTTTCGAAGCAAAAGGCGGGAAAGGAGAAGTTTCTCCATATGTTGCCTCGCTTTCAATACAACCTTCAAGCACAGGTTTTATCCTGTAATAATAGGGTTGTCCTGTTGTAACCCCGGTATCTATATAATAAGAACTGCTTTGCTGCGCTGGTAATGCTGCAAATGGACCGTTCTTTGATGTGGAACGGAGAACAATATAATGATCTGCCCCGGGTATTTTTGTCCATGCAATAGATATTTTTGCGTAATCCCCTTTTACCCGGGGAGCAAGGGTAAAAGGGGACAAGGGAATGGTCTGTTTTACTAAAGACCAGTCGTCCACACTCCCGCCGGTATTTCCCCTTATAAGAACAGAATAAAGCAACCCATTTGAAAGGTCTTCGATAATATACGGCGGTGTAACATTGCCGACAGAAATGCCGTTTGTAACTGATGGTGTTGTACCATTATTCGTATAATATAAAGTATAACTCTGAACATGGGGGGCAGTATCCCAGTCAAGGGTGATCTCCTTATTGCCCGGGGTGCAGGAAAATGTATGGAAAGCACCTTTGCTAAGGGTAATTCGCTTTATTTTTTTGTTTTTGTTCCAATCCGTACCGGTAAGGGTAAGGGTCTTTTCACCTTCAAAATCACCGGAGAAAAAGGTAAAGCAAAAAGAACCGTCCTTTTTAAAATGAACATTCCCCTTGCGGGCTGTACCGAGAACCTGATACACAAGGCTTTTCACTTTTCCTGAAGCACGGTGGTCATCAGCCATATCTTTGATTTCCCCATCCACCAGTATAGTTGAACCATAGTATCCGTTATTTAAAGGGGTAAATACCTTTATTTCCGGCGGAATATCGTCCTCAAGAAGAATAACATCCGTATCCGTGATAAGATCGTTTGAACAGGAAAGAAGAGAGAAAAGAATAACAATTAAAAGGATATAAAAATAACGAACCGTTATTTGAAACACAACCAACCTTTCTTTTTTATAACAACATCTTCTTATATATTTTGTGGTAAGTATAACAGATTTTGTTATATCTGTCAAGCATAAAATGAGCAGATAGAAATTCCCCAAGAATAAAAAAAACCACTCATAAGGAAATAATCCATAATATAATCTGAAAAAATCAATCTGATAGTATAATCCGTGTTTGCTTGCTAAAATCTTGATGGGAAAAAAAGCATCAAACCCCGTCTGCCACCGTACGGAAAATTTCTTCTACAACCGGAATCCTCTGGCGTACTTTCTCCCCTTCCATGGGTTTGAAAGTATGCATCAATGTATCCCCCTTATAAATACGGATTTCATAAGATTGATTCAGCACCGTAGTATAGTAATACCATGTATAAAACTCCGCCAGGTCATCTGCCCAGTTCAGGCTTCCATATAGTGAAGCAAAGGGAGTTTTTTCACAGCCCGTATAAAGGGCTTCTGCATCCTTTTTGCTTATCTTCGGCCCCCCGCCCATCCCGTAAAAGGTGATTTCCGGCCGCAAGTCAAAATCATATTCCTTTACCGGTTTATCGGCAGTATCCCATACATTCTGTGTAAATTTTGTATGGACATGTTTTTTATTAAAAATTACCTTTATTGCTTCTTCAATATAAGGGGTGATGGAACAGACATAATCGACAACATGCGTTGTTTCGTGGAGGAGAATGTACATCAAACCGGTATAATCTTTCCCGCAATCCTGAATAATGGTGATTTGAGAATTCTTTCCGGGTTCTTCCTTTATAAAACAGGAATTTTCCCTGAAACTCATCCATGTGCTTATGTCATTTTGTATTGTTTCCGGATTCAGGAAAAGATTGCAGTATAGTATCCGTTCACTATCCAGAACAAAGTCCGCCATCCCGCTACCCAGAAAATTTTCAATAAAATAGATACCAACCAGCCTTTTTTTAAGGATTTTTTTGTGCTGTTCCGGAAGCTTATCAAGGTACTCTGCACAGAGGGCAATCTCTTCATCAGACAAAGGATATACCTTATAATCATCGCGGTTATCTATCTCTTTCAGGTAGGAAAGAATAAAATCAGGTGCAGGAACAACCCTCTCTGCAAGCGGATTTCCCGGGTCAAAGAACGGATAATTTTCAAGGTGATAGACGGGATTTTCCTCTACCAGTTCCCGGAAGGATTTCTTTTTTTCACAGGAAAAACAGGAAAGAGACAATACAATAATAAATAGAAGGAATATATTACCTATAACTTTCATCATTCACCCTTTATGTTTAAAAATCATGAGAAAAAACTATTTACTTTTAATCAAAATCCTCGTCTGTGCCGGACTCCAGCTTTTTCTTGCCCAGGGCTTCATCAAGTTCCAGTTCTTCGATAGATGCCTTGCGCACCTCGAGTTCCTTGCGGATATATTCGACAAAGCTCAACGTCTCTTCATTTAATTTACTGCCTATTTCTTTAGATTCTTCGAAATGGAGTTTATCGTAATCCCTTATCCTGGTCTTCATTTTATCTTCGAGTATTTCGGAAATCGAGCCCGATTTCCCGATAAACCCGCGTAAAACCCCGATCACCCCGAGCCTGTCCAGGCAATCTGCATCAAACACAATCTTTTCCTCCGCTGTTTCCGGGGGAACCATCGTTGTGGGTGTATGCCTGGCAACAATCCTGCAGATTGCATCCCTGACCGGTTTCAAGTACGGATCCGAGTAGCCCAGGGCATCGAGAAATTCCTCTGCAATCGCAGATCCAATGAGTCCATGCATGGATTTAAAGGTGAGATTCGTTTTGCCAATGTCATGGAGAAGCGCACCGCATATGAGGATAAACGGATCAACCGACTCCGTTGTCCGGGAAGCAATCTTTATTGCATACTGGGTTACTTCAAGAACATGGGAAAAATCATGGCTGTCTGATTCTTTGTGTTTGTTCCTGACAAATGACTCAATAAGCTTGATACGCCTTGCTTCATCTTCTGTTAAACTTCTTGAAAACATATTCTTTATCCTTATATGAAAAGATTACTATAAGCATAGTTTTTGTGAAGGTTTTTTTCAAATGAAAATGGGGTAATTGCCGGCAAATTTATTCTCCCCCTTGATACTTTTTGTTGTTTTGACTTATACTGACATACAACAAAACTCAAGAGGAGCAATATGGCAAAAAGGTTTTACATAACAACGGCGATTGCATACCCCAATGGCAGACCTCACATGGGACATGCTCTTGAAATTATACAGACAGATGCGATTGCACGTTTCCACCGGCTGCTTGGCAGGGATGTCTTTTTCCAGACCGGGACAGATGAGCACGGAATCAAAAACTGGCAGACTGCACAAAAGGAAGGAAAGGAAATACATTCATTTCTTAATGAGAATGTGGGGGTATTTAAAGAGTTGTATGAAAAATGTGCAATTTCAAATGACCAGTTTATCCGGACAACAGATAATAAAATGCATTATCCGGGTGCTATAAAACTCTGGAATAAACTGGTCGAATCCGGGGATATTTATAAAAAGAAATACCGGGGACTTTATTGCAGCGGTTGCGAGATTTTTAAAACCGAAAAAGAACTTGTCGAGGGGAAATGCCCGGATCATCCCACCCGTGAGATTACGGAGGTGGAAGAGGAAAATTACTTTTTCAGACTTTCACGATATAAAGATCAATTAAAGGATATTTTACGTAATGATGAGTATAAAATAGTCCCGGATATACGGAAGAACGAGATACTTTCATTTCTGGATGATGCCCGGGACATAAGCTTTTCACGGCCAAAAACATCACTTGCCTGGGGAATCCCTGTTCCCGGAGATGATGAGCACATTATGTATGTGTGGTGTGATGCCCTTTCCAATTATATTACCGGGGCAGGGTATGGGAGAGATGAAGATCAGTTTGCTTCACTCTGGCCTGCAGATATTCATGTAATCGGAAAAGACATCTTAAGATTTCATGCAGCTTTCTGGCCGGCAATGCTTATCTCTGCGGATATTCAACTCCCTAAAATCCTGTTTGTTCATGGTTTTGTCCTGTCCGAAGGTACAAAGATGGGAAAATCCACAGGGAATGTGATTGAACCCTTTGAACAGATTGAAAAATACGGGACGGATTCCTTCCGGTTTTATATACTGAAGGCCATGTCCCTTGCCGGGGATGGGGAATATTCCGATGCCCTTATAAAAGAACGCATCAATATGGATCTTGTCGGAAATTTCTCCAATTTCTGTTACCGGGTGCTTTCCTTTACTGCAAAAAATTATCAATCCAGGATTACGGGTATTGATGATGATCCGGTGATAGAGGAAATTCGGGAAAAGTTTGAAGTTATTAAAACGGCATACGAATCCTTTGATTTTAAAAAAGCCATACAGGAAATACTTGCCGTATCCGATCGTGGAAACGGCTATTTCCAGAGAAAAGAGCCATGGAAATGCAAGGAAACCTCCGGTACTATACTCGGCACCTGTGTGAATATCTGCAAAAACCTTGCTATCCTTATTCAACCGGTTATGCCGGGAATCGCAGAGCAATTGAAAAACCAGCTCGGGCTTAAAAGACTCACCTGGAATGATCTGGGATTTGATCTGAAAGATCATACGATCGGACAGCCGGAAATATTACTCAAGCGGGTGTAAGCAATCTATTCAATACGTTGAACCCCAATTGTTGTTTTTATAAGGTACCATTCGATTTCCATACCGGTTTTTTCATTCTTTTATAAACCCCCTTTTAATTTCTTTTTACCTGGTGTACAATCACATCCGGTATGGAGAAGAAAGAGGATATAGTCCAGGAATTAAAAAGGCAGCTCCTCCATTATAATGATGTTCGCACGGTCCTTGAGCGTGTTTTAAGAAAGGTTCCTGCAGAGAATATTGCAGATCTGCTTATTTCCGTTTTATCAGATCAGGACAAAACAATCTGTAATGCTGCAATAAACCTTGTTGAAATCGCATACAGCTATGGTACAGTTAAAAATCTGGAAAAAAACCTTATAGAATCCCTTGCCTCGGCAGACAACAGACTTAAAAAATCTGTACTCCGGGTTTTTGCCTGTACGGAATTCGGACCGGCAACGACAATTGTTTCCTTTCTTCATGACCCCGATCCCGGTGTCCGGGTACTTGCAGCAAAAGCTCTTGGTGAAATCAAAGACCCCGTTGCTGTATCAGGTCTTGCTGTTCATTTAAAAGAAACAAATGAAAAAATCCGGGAAGCCGTGAAAAATGCACTTTTTTCCATATCGTGGAGTATGGATGAAAAATGCCTGGAAGAGTATATCAAACTTCTTGAAAATCCATTCAAGGAAATTCAGACTATTGCAATATCGTGTATTAAGAATATCCATAATGACCAGAAGCTTGCCATGCTGAAACAGGCATTAAAACACCGGAACCCCAATATGAGAATCGGTGCAGCAGCAGCACTTGCACAGATTGACCGGTACAGCACAAAAGAGGATATTATTACCACCTATCTTTCGGAATCCGATGCATCAGTAAAGTTGCAGTTTGAAAAAATCCTTGAAGGTATAGGGAGTACTGCGGCAGTCACTTTTCTGGCAACACAAAACAAGGAACAGAACCTGGGTATTGAGGAAATTTTCAATGAATGCGTGCTTTCCATATCCAGAATACCGGAAATACCGGAACGGATAACCTGCCTGAATAGGATCGCTTTTCAGTATATACAAACCGGTAAACGAATAAAGGCATTTGCACTCATGGATGAGACATATAAACTCATCAATGCAAACGGAAAATTAATGAATAAAGCCTGTGGACTCATCGCTTTAATTAAAACATATTCCGGGGTTCTGGAAGATGATGATCTTCAAAATCTGCTTGAAGAAGCCCTGGAAGCAGCAGAAAATACGGCAAACCGCCTGCTAGCAGCAGAGTACTGTACAGAACTCGGGCACCTCTCTGTCTCGTTCGGGAAAATCTCTAAAGCACTCATCCTCTTTAACCAGGCATATAGACTTTCACTCCAGAAAAGAACAGACTCGCTTAAGCAGCAGATCACCCTATGGACGGATATCGCCCGCGGTTTCATTATGACAGACCAGGAGGAACGCGGTATTGAATTGCTGCAACAGTGTAAAGGGGAAGTGGTAAACCCTTCATTTGAAGCCAGTTATAGCACTGCCGTTCTTATTGAATTAATCGGCCGGATTTCCCTGGGGTTCGCCAGTGCGGGAAAAATCGGGGAAGCGATCTCCCTGGCAGAGAGTATAAATGAACCCGAATATGACGGGACTATTCATGCTGATATCGGGAGTATTATCTGGAAGAAAGGAGATAAAAAGAAAGGGGCTTCCTTATTTGAAAAAGCAATAAAAATCGCCAGAAGACTTTATTATGTATCATCCACGGCATATGCATATGTGTATCTTTCAGAGCGGTTTTTTAATTTGAATAATCTGAAAAAAACAGAAGAACTGCTTGGAAAGACCTTGCCTATTGTTAATTATAAACTTGAAAAATCGGAAATTCCCCATAAAACGATTCTCCTGGGAAAGATCGCAGAGATGTATATAAAGCTTGGCGCAATTCCAAAGGCATTATCACTCATAGATTCCATTTCCGATGCCATGACAAAAACTAATGAACTTTTACATATCGCTTCCATTTATAAGGCAAATGATCAATACCAGGAATTAAGGAAAATGCTTGAGTTATGCAGAAATACCGTGGTATGCATTCTCCGGTCCAGGGAACAGGCGCCGCTCCTGGTAAAAATCGGGATTCTTTACAACAAACAGGGCGACCGGGAAACAACGGTAAAGCTCATACAACGGGCGTTCCAGCTTGCAGCATTCAACAGGGAAAAAGATGTGATCCTTGCAGAGCTTGCCCCCCTTCTTGTAGAGGTGGTGAAATAAAGTAGAATGGTTTTTCATTTATTCTTCCAGCATATTTACCAGGGTTTGTCAGTTTATACAATGTGAAATGAAAAGGCCTGATAAAACCCGGACCAGTATCACCAATAAGGGTGATACGTAGTCCGGAATTATTAAGGCCTCCCGGTTAAGAGGAAAAGCTTTTAATAGCATTTCCGGTTGAAAAATTAAAAAAAGATTAAAAAAAAGATCGGAAAATGTAGAAAGGAAAAGTATCTTGCCGGGAAGGCCGTTGAACGGGTTTTTATGTTCAATTTTATATTCAATCAATTTTCCTTATTCCTTATTTTTCCGAGTTTATCAATGGCTTTATCGAATACCTTCTTAAAATCATCAATTTTAAAAGGCTTTTCCAGAAAAAAATCAAACAATCCAAGGGTTAATTCTTGCTTAAACAAATAGATAGTACCATGCGCCGTAAGAAAAATACTCACATAATCCTTATTTTTATGCAGCCGCTGAATCAATGTGAGGAGTGTAATACCATCCAGATCAGATGACATCTGAAAATCAATAATATAGATATCAAATTTTTCCTGTTCTATTGTTTCTTTTGCTTTTAAGGATGATATTTCCGTGATGAAATAATAATGGCGAAGAAAAGATCTGACAATAGTTAATACGTTAATTTCATCATCAACCATTAAAATTTTTATTCTCTCCATAATGACTCCCTTATTTTATTAATAAGATATACTCTTCATGCATAAGTTCCCGGAGTAATTGCAGCAATTCGGTTGTCTTCTTTAAATCGTGTTTTAAAAGCCGCAGGGCTTTACTTATTTGCTTAATATCTCTTTTTTCATTCATCATATAGCTTCTCCTTATTGATAATTACAGATTCAGTTTTATTGATTATTTATTTTTTCGCAATTACTCATAATGGTGATTTTTTTAACCCCTTTTGGTGATTATCAGGCATTTTTGTACATTATGCGGGTGTTACTCTGTGTAAAGGCAGGAAAATAAGAAAACAATCAATACTTCCAGGGCAATTCAAGCATGATCCGGCCAGGTTTATGCCCTTCATACTCATGTTTTACAAAAAACAGGCTGCCTTCTTTACAAAGACAGCCTGTTTCTAAACTAATCGTTCCGCACCTTTTAAATGCTTATTTGCGGATTCACTTATGCAGGAGTGGGAACAGGGGTGGCAGGATTAATTGTCGGCGTTGGTGTCGGGGAATTCGCTTCCGAAAGCCCCGTACCCAATACATTCAATGCGTAATTCCCGGATGTATAACTCCAATCAATCATAAGAACCTTGTTGAAATTGCCCTCACTTTCCGGGGAAAAGGTTACCTGAAAAGAAAAATAGCTGCCGGCCGGGATGGTGGAAGGGAGTGTTACGGTGATATGAAAAGGATTCGGGGGGTCTGTATTTTCAAAATAGATATTATAGATTTCTACCGGGTTGGATGTATTGTTCGTGATGACTACTGTTGATGTAAGGGTATTTCCAACAACAACTTCACCACAATCAACAGGATCAGGATTAATCACCACATTATTGTCGGGAATTGGCGATGGGGTTGGGGTGGGAGTTACTGTTTCACTGGTGCCGGACAGAACCAGTTCATAATCATCAGCCTCAAAACTCCAGTCGATGAGGAGAGTTTTTGTAAAACTGCCCGCTGTATCCGGGGAAAAGCTTACCTGGAAGTTAAGAACATCCATCGAAGGGATTGTTGCGGGAATTGTCACAGTAAAGCTGAATGGGTTAGGTGAATCGGGATTCTCGAAGGATATATTATAGATATCCACCGGATTAATGGTATTATTTGCGATTGTCACTGTTTTTGTAATACTTTCCCCTTCCGGTATGGTGCCGAAGTTTACCGGATCCGGGATTATCTTCAGTGTATCCCCGATAAACTTCTTCATAAGGTCCCTGTATTCCGTATAGATGGGGGATGAGTATCCTTCATAGAAAATGGTAAAAACCGGGCATATTTCTCCCCAGGTTTTCTGAAGACCAAACAATTTCGTAAAGAGGAAAATCGTTTCCGCATCACGGATCAGATTCAGATCAACACCAAGGAGTTCGGTGATCGTTTTTTCAAACACTTCCTCTTTTTGTGTCCCGTCTGCCGGATCCTTATAACTTATCGTAAGCTTGAATTTGGCTTCCGGGAGTACTTCTACACCGGTTTCCAGGAGGAATCCTTCAAAAAAATACTGGGAAGTATTGTAGGAAAAGTTGGTTGTCTGTACTTCCGAAGGATCACCGGAAGTCTCTTCTGCTGCCGTTACATCATGTTCCAGTATGACCGGATAATCCATCCTGAACTGTACATCTTTCGCTGCAATGGAAAGCAGGGCAATAAACCTGTCCTTGAAAGCCCTCTGTGCGTCAGTCTGGGTCACGATGGAGAAATACGCTCCTTTCCCTGCATCGGTGAGTTCATTCAGGAAAGCCTCATTAAATGCTTCACTGATTCCGAGCCCGGAAAAATAGATTCCTTCCTCATTATTGATAATGACATTCTGTGCAATAACTGATGGATCAATCTGCCCGGTATTTGCGTATGCATCGGTAAGAATAACCACCCTGTTCGTTTTTTCACTGTCATAGGTGGCCAGTGCAACCTGGTAGGCTTTATCAATCCCATCGGCAAGGTTTGTGGATCCTGAAGGGATAAGATTCTCCACTGCATCATAATAAATATTCAGGTCTGCCGGATACTGAAGGCCCTGGTGCCTGATTTCTGCTGTAGTCTGGAAAGTCGCAATATTGATGATATCGCCGTCTTTCAATGATTCAGGGAGAACATTCAAGCCATAGTGTACAAGATCCATACGGGTATACACCTGGTTATCCACCCTCAAGGACTGGGTACTCATGGAACCGGAGACATCGACCAAAAGGGTAAGGACGATATTCTCCCGTTCTTCCTTTGGAATAAACGGGGATGCACAATAAACACCGAGTTTATATGCCTTATCATATCCATCTTTTAATGCATCTCTTTCCCAGAGTCCCATGGACACATTAAAAAGCCCGGTGCTTGTCGTTGAGACCGGATTGAACTCTTCGAAGTTCAGGAATTCCCATGGACGTGCAAGACCCGGGTCAGGTATTTCCCCATTATTAAGTTTATACTTCACGAGTTCCACGGCAGCCGTGCTGGCAGAATCATCATAGGAAAAATAAAAGAAATCCGTCTCATCCGGATCGGGTGTTGTTTCCGGCATAGGCGTTCCCCCCGGGTCAGGTGTCGGGGTGATTGCACCGGGTGTTGGCGTGTCTCCCGCAGGTGTCGACATGCTTGTTCCA
The DNA here is from genome assembly GCA_016935735.1 of Spirochaetales bacterium. Lineage (GTDB taxonomy): Bacteria > Spirochaetota > Spirochaetia > SZUA-6 > JAFGRV01 > JAFGRV01. The sequence goes on from JAFGQK010000403.1 coordinate 24,174, forward strand.
GCTGCTGTCGGAAGACTTGTAGATGCAGGAGGCGGAGAATCAGTACTTCCTAAAGGGGTAGGAGTTCCCGTTGGTCCGGGGGTGGCTTGACCCGGGAATTCCGAAATAAGTCCTACATAGTACTGGGCAACCAGGAGGGCATCGATAATATCAATACTCCCATCCACATTGACATCCATTACTGCCGTATCTATTCCCTGTGGATTAAGTCCCACATAATACTGGGCTATGAGAAGGGCATCGACGATATCAATTCGTCCGTCATTGTTTGAATCACCCAGGGTCTGGCTGTATGAAGCCGGTATCCACAGGAAAAACAGGAGAAAAAAGAAGGAAATAGAAAAAAACTTTTTCATCATTTTAACACTCCTTTTATTTTAATAAAATCTATAAATAACTATGCAAGAGATATGCCAGGAATTCGCATAATACATCAATTGCTTATAAGATAAAG
>JAFGQK010000404.1 GCA_016935735.1 Spirochaetales bacterium
AGGATAAGGTAACTTATTAGGAATTTTATTAATACTAGACATTTGTTTATTTTTTGGATTTTTTATTTCAAATTTAGAATCGCTGCAATTTCCGGATGAAAGAATTAATAATTCCACTCTATAAAAGGAATAATCTTCTCAAATATTCCCCCCTGGCCATGGGAAATACCGTTTCTCCCAAAGGTAAATCCATGATCCACTGTTATAATGAGATTTCTTTTTTCCTCTTTACAGATTCTATACAATTCAGAAAACTGGGTATCACTTATTGCTTTAAAATGGTCTGTCATATCCTTCAGACTCATCCGGCCTTCATGGCCTGCCTGGTCAATACTGGTAAGCCGTACGACAATTGTCTGTCCGGTAAAAGGCATGATATGGTCAGGTATTGAATTCTCTTCATTCCCTTTTAAGGAAAGGTATTGTATATCATGTTTATAAAATTCATCCAGGGGATCCCCGGTAAAACCGAAAAGACCTGCAATTGCATCGATGGTGAAAGGACGGGTCATGAGCCTGAACAGGGAAAGCTCTCCTGATTCATGGAACAGTTTGTTTTTCCCTGTTGCTTTAAGCCATACATCAGCAGACACTCCATCGCAGATGATGACGACCGGGTTATTCTCCAGGTTGATCTGCGGCACCGGGGGCAGGGTTTCTACCCAATTCTCACATGTCTTTTCCCATTTTTGCAATACATCATATGCCGATTCCATAAGTTCATCTGTGGTATGGGGGTGAGTGACGAGTTCTTCGATTGAAAGCCTTAAGAAAAGTTGTTCCGGAAAAGAAAGGCTGCCGAATCCGGAAATATCAAAAGGAATCGCAAAAGACTTTTCTATGTATGCTGCCCTGTCTTTTGTCATGAAACCCGATCTTCCAGGAGATTCCCCGGGCCATTTCTCCCCGCAGAGAATCCGGTTACAGACAAGTTGCCAGGCTGTGAAAATTGCATGATAATGGAACACCTCTCCCAGGGCAAACCGGATAAGTCCTTCTGTTTTTATATCTTGTAAATACTTTTTTATTAATGTTGAAGGATATGCTCTTTCCAGTTCTTTTTCGAGCTGCTCTTTGTCCAGCTTATATACAGAAGTCCGGGTAACGCCGGGGGCAAAAACATCCGTATGGAGCAGGGGCCACCAGGCAGGAGATGGATGGCTGTCCTGTACTGCCTGTGAACTCCCGCCTTCAAGTGAAAAGATGGTATTTTTATCATCATCAGACTCAAGCCAGTCCCCGACAATCTTTTTAATCCTGTCTGCCGGGAGCCTTCTCCCGGAAAGCCTGGATAATAACATATCCATATCTCTTGACTCGATACTCACCTTTCCTGTAAAGGCTTGCTTAAACTGGGAAATGACTTCCTGACCCAGGGAATCAAGCATCGATGCTGAGGTAAGCTGTTCATCTTTTAATGCTTTACAAAAGGATGTAAGCTGTTCGGACATACGGGGATCCTTATCCTGGATTGCAAATGCCCAGGACATAATGGACTCCCGGACAGCCGGGGTATTCAACAGGACAATATATTCATTCAACACCTTTTCTATCATTTGTTCCGGGGATCCCGTATATATTTCCATCCTGTCACCCAGATGATACCCGCAACTGCAAAAAGGTAAAGACTGGAGTTCTTCTTTTATCCTTTTTTCACAGATTTTATTTTCACCGGTATCAAGGATTTCAAGCAGACCGGAAAGCCCGGGAGGTCTGTCCAGACTCTCAATTTCCGAAAGGGAAATAATCGTATTAATTGCACGTTTTGCATATTTTGAGAGTTTTCTTTTTTCAAATGAAGCATAGTACTCATCATGATTTTTTATATAAAACCGGGAATAACAGTCCCTGAAATGCTCAAAAGCATTTCCAAGGTGTTTCCCCTCGTCTTCAATAACAGAGACTTCCGGCTTCTTTAACAGGGCAATGACAATATCCCTTAACTTCTTACAATCCGGATCCAACTGCGACGCTTTTTCCACTTCCTGGTAATTGATATAATGATGAATAAAAATAAAATTTTTTACCTGGTTCTTTACAAAGCGGTGAAACTTTTTTAAAAACCCGATATCATCCTGGGAAAGATCCGAACCCCTCCATGCACTTAAGAACCGTTCAAGCCCCTCTTTTGCAGAATATGATATCTTGATTTCATCGGAAACCATGGCAAGTGATTCGATTTTCTTTTCTATGTTTTTTTGATCGACATACATGAAGGTGGAATACCCTGCATACTGCCGGAGTATTTCCTTGATGCCGGAATAGAGATCCAGCATATTTTCCTTAAATTGTATTGCCGCTTTCCATACTTCACGCTGTGCAGGGAGTCCGAATGAATCCCAGATACCCTGTGGACAGAGAAAGCCGCATTCAGTCATCAGGGTTTCCCTGTCTGCCTTGCTTATCAGTTCCCCCGGTGCAATTGCATCGGCTTTTTGTACGGAAATGAGCGATATGGTGTCCACGGGCATGCTCCTCCCGCTTCTGAGCAGGGAGATAAGTCCGGCACATGCCAATGCTGCGATAAGAAAATAAAACATATTGTCCGGCAGGCCGTACTCCCCGTAACGGAGTGCATTGCGTACTGTTTCGACAGGTGTATGGGTGGATGCTTTGAGCAGGTGGAAAAAATCACTTAAAAAGGGGTATTGTATCATATCCGGGGAAAAAACATATGACCCTGTTTTTAATTCGACCAGTCCGAGGGGTACGGCAAGACCATTGATTGCGTCTTCAAGCCCTTTTGACCGTGCATCACGAATCAGAATATTCCCGGGCATGACAAACTCTTCCAGAATACGCTGGTAATGACGCGGTGTCGGGGGCACACGCTGGGGCGCTATCCGCTTGAATCCCGGGTACCGTAATGAGAGTAAGGCCTTTCCCGCGGATTCAATGATCCTGTCAAAATACTTTACCTGTTTTATCACAGGGTCTGTTTCAATATCCTTTCCTGCGAATCTCCCGGAATAGACAAGCTCGATAACGGACTTCTGGATAAGCGGCTGCATTCCCCTGTACTTTTCATCAGCCAGGGTTATAATCGGCGCATCTGCCGGGTTGCCCGGTTTCAGCGATTCTTTTACCAGTTTTGCCGCAATATATTCCTTTACCAGCGTGATATCGATGTGATGAAAGGGAATAAACCAGACTGCAACATGGTGAAGACCGATATTTTTTTCTACAGGGGTGATGATAAGGCCGAAATCGCTTTTGCTTTCTTCAAAATTATAATAAAACTCATCCAGCACCTTTTTAACAGGGTTGATGATAAAACGAATAAAAACCGTCCGGACTGAATGAAGCCATTCAAATGAACGTGCTATTCCCTTTTCGAGTAATTCCGGCCCTGGCCAGGACATTGATTCCTCCAGTTCTGCAAGGGGAATGAGGAGAAGCCGGGAGTCATCATCCTTCAGCTCTTCCTGTTTACTTTCTATTCTTTTTTTCAATAATTTTCCCGGGTTGTCTTCTTTTACAATTGTATACACTGCATCCAGGGGATTGTCCGGTGATAACGGTTGTTTTGCAAGAAACCTGCTGGCATTCACAAGGGGATCCAGGATCCCTTCCGCAATAAAACGCACATTAAGATCCGGGTCCTGGAAAAAAGTGGTGCATGCCACAAGTTCCGTCAGTTCCCTTACAGTCGGATTTTCCCCGGCAGGATGAATCGTGTAGAGAATAAGGATCTTTACAAGCCGTAATGCGATTATCCGGTCCTTTTCTTCTTCAATCACTTTACCGATGACCTCTTTCAAATGGGGAAGAATATGCCGGGGATAAATATAAAAATCCGAAAACTCATTGATCCTGTTCTCAAAGTGATCGAAAATGCTGTCCGGCCCAAGGAGTTCAATTGCAGGCCGGTAAAGGATCCCTTCAATATTCCTCTGACTGTCCCCTGCAATCCGTGAATGAACAAAATCGACAATCCCCCTGTGTACGGAAAAAAGTTCTCCAAGTCCATCCAGGAGTGATATGGTTGCCGGGTGTACCGGATAGATTGATCTGAATTCATTATAAGGTAAAGAAAAAGTGGAAAATTGCTTTGTGAACTCCTCATATATTCCATGAAGTTTATCCAGTGCCCCCGGTTTATACCGGACAAGCCTTTCCGATATTAGTGCCCGGATATGGAGGGTGGAAAGGACAAGTTTTACAGGGAACCTGTCCTTTATTTTACGGAATGTACCCTGGGCGATATCCCCGGTTTTTTCTATGCTTTCCTGAACCGCTGCAATAATCCACAGGGGTTGTTCCTGACTCATTTCCCCGAGATACTGGAGTGTCCGTGCATCCTCGTTCAGTGAATGTGTATCCGGCTTTGAGTGGAAGAACTCGGATAATTCATCAATAATAAGAAACATCCCGCTAAAACCACCGTCCCTTACCGCATCCAGGACACGGCGAAAGGTCTCGTGCCGGTCTTCCACAAGAAGTTCGGGGGCCGCAAGACCCTGCTGTTTTATGAAAAGCATCCCCAACCTGTATGCCTGTTTGGAATTTTCATCGATCCAGGAAGAAATATCCCCGCTTTCAAGCTGATACTCCCGTTTAAATGAATCAGCATACCCTGCATCTGCAAGCAGGTTTTTAAGCCAGGTCAGGAAATTGGAGAGTGGTGTAAGGCTTGTTTCCACGCCCCTTTCCAGCAGTGCGTTTTCTATGGAAAGAACAATGATCTGTTCCAGGGAGGTACTGGCCCGGTACCGGATAAGGGATATATCCACCGGGAGCAGCTTTTTACCGGTTTCAACAACCCTCCTGATCCCGCCATGGGCCTGGTGTAATGCTTTTAAAGTTTTTCCGTATTCAAGGACCGTGTAGAGACAGGCAAGAAAATGGGATTTTCCTGAACCGAAATCACCCTGGAGAAAATACCCCTGCCCCTTTTCCTTTAAAATGGATTCGGTGAGTACGGTAAAATGGGTGGCCACTTCCCGGGTAAAGACAAAACTTCCTGAAATTTCTTCGGGCTGGGTTTTGCCCTGTTCAAGCCGGATCACGGTCTGCACCTCCGGCACTTCAATAAGATCCCCGATTGTAATATATTTGTCACTCATGGTTTTCCCTTACCTATAAACCCATTGTAGTCCAATTGACATGGCGTACTATTTTTTTAAAATACATTTACTTTATCAGTTTTACATGAAAACCGGGGAAAAATCCAGGTGGATTGTCAATAAATTTCATGAATTTACTTTTTACCTGTTTCCGCAGCATATCCAAAGTCATCCGGGATGCCGGACGGTATGGTCCCGGCCGATAATGGTTTCATGGAAATCATCATTACCGAAGCCGGGTATTGATTTTCACATTTCTTAAAAAATTTTTTTCTTTAAAAGGTTTGCACAGAATGATAACTTTCACTATCATAAGCCTATGAAATTTTATGATAACAGGATTGACGATATCACCATTGCCTATATCGGCGGGGGCTCAAGAGACTGGGCCATTCAACTGATGAAGGATCTTGCCTGTGAAGAACAGCTTTCAGGTACAATTAAATTGTATGATATTGATAGGGAAGCAGCATACGAAAATGAAATAATCGGGAACAGGATAACAGAGAGGAATGATTCAAAGGGGAAATGGCTTTATAAAGCAGTGGAAACCATAGAACAGGCCCTTTATGGTGCAGATTTTGTCATTATATCCATTTTACCGGGTACTTTCAAGGAAATGGCAATTGATGTACATACCCCGGAAAAATACGGAATATATCAACCGGTGGGTGATACGACAGGACCCGGTGGTATGGTGAGGGCATTAAGAGCAATCCCGATGTATGTGGGGTTTGCAGAAAAAATAAAGGAATGTTCTCCCTGTGCATGGGTAATAAACTATTCAAATCCGATGGCCGTTTGTACAGGAACACTCTACAGGATTTTTCCGGGAATTAAAGCATTGGGTTGTTGCCATGAAGTATTCGGCACACAGGTCCTGTTGCAATGGATGTTAAAGGACATGAAAAAAATCGAAGTGACTCACCGGAATGAAATAAAAGTGAATGTGCTTGGTATAAATCATTGTACATGGATTGATAAAGCATCCTTCAGACATATCGACCTGATGCCTTTATTCAGGGAATTCGCCGGCCGCTATTCTAAAGACGGGTTTCGAATTCCCGGGGAAGATAGAAAATTAAACGAAATATTTATTTCTTCCCACAGGGTAAAATTCGATCTTTTTCAACGATACGGATTGATTGCCGCGGCTGGTGACCGCCATCTTGCCGAGTTTTTTCCCCGCACCTGGTATCTGAAAGACATCGATAAGGTCCGCCAGTGGAAATTTCTTTTAACCCCTGTTCAGACAAGGGTAAAAATCCGGAAAGACCTGAATGAATTCCGTAAAAAGGTGATTTCCGGAAAGGAAATTATTGAAATAAAACCGACAGGTGAAGAAGGTGTCAGGATAATGAAAGCATTACTTGGAATGGAGGATTTAATTACAAATGTCAATTTTCCAAATCAAGGCCAGGTAAAGGGACTACCATATGGGGCGATTGTGGAATCCAATGCATTATTTACCGGAAATAATATTCAGCCATTATTCGCCGGGGAATTGCCTCCCGGGATTAATGATCTGATAGCAAAGCATTCCCTTAATCACGAATTAATCCTTAAAGCAGGATTGAACAGGGACAAGGATATTGCTTTGCAATGCCTGCTTAACGATCCCCTTGTTGATATAGATAAAGCTGCCGCAGAAAAGTTATTAACCGAAATGCTTGAAGGGACAAAAGCATACTTAAAAGGATGGGATATATAGCACCATTACGTATGAATTGCGGATACCGGGCTTTGTTCTGCTGGCTTATTCAAGCATCTTTCTCACAAATTCCTTTATATCTTCCGTATCAAATCCGGATTCCGGCTTATGTGTCGCATCCTTGATTGGCGCTTCAAACTCTTCATCCGTTATGGAAAACTCCTCCTGAAATGCTTCCTTTGGAATCCCGGTAAGATCGGATATCTGCTTCCAGGTATCTCTTCCTTTTATATCATCCGGATTAAAAACCCCGGTTGTCTCAACAGTCTGTTCAAGGGTTTTCAGCTTCCATTCAAACCCGCCGATAGCCGTCGCAATACCAACAACAATAATGAAAATACCCAGGGTAACAACGGACACGGCAAGGGGATGTATTTTCTTTTTCCATGGCCCTTTTACATATAGGGTGTCTTTGACCGGGCATGCATTCACACAGAGCTGGCAGTTGATGCATTCAGATGAATGTACCTCTGTTTTTGATTCCACATCAATGGTAACAGGACAGGCTTTGTTGCAGGCTTTACAGTGAATACAGGTCTCTTCATTTCTGCTGATCCGGAACAACCCGATCCGGTTTATCAATCCAAGGAAAGCCCCCATAGGGCAAAGATACTTGCAGAAAAACCGGTCAAAAACAACCGACCCAAGAAGGCTTATTATCAATACAATAAAACCGATGGTGAACTCGGTAAAAAGATCCGGTGAAACAAGATGATGATACGTCGCCCATGGATCGTAGGGACGGATGACAAGAGTGCCAAAGATTGTCGAAAGCACCACAAAAACAACAAGGACAAGGTATTTCACATACCTGGCCGGCTTATCGATTATTCCGGGAACAGGGAGGGATTTTTTCATGAACAACCTTCCCAGCCGTGCAAAAAGTTCCTGGAGTGTTCCCAGGGGACAGATTGTCCCGCAGAAAGACCTCCGGAACAGCAGGGCCGCCAGGATTACGGCAAGGAGGAGAAAAAAACTACTCCATGCGATTCTCTGCATCATTGTCCCGGTTGCAAGCAGATATATCCCGGCTTCGATCCCCCCGAATGGACAGAATGCATCAACCCCGGCGGGAACCCAGTCTTTACCCAGTTGATGCAGGACCCCCAAAGCAGTGGATAGAACAAGAATAAGGATAAGAATCACCATTCTGATGACACCGCTTCTTTTTCTTGAGATTTTAAATTGCTTATCGACAGCCATAGTTATCCTCTCTTTTGCTTTCCGGGCACTGACAGATAGTCCCGGAAGTTCCGCTTTTCTATATATGCCTCGTGCCAGAGCATATAACTCAAAAGTCCCCAGAGAAACCGGCCATGGTCCACTTTCAGATCAAGGTGTTCCTGCCAGAGTTTCCGTACTTCGTCTCCCCTGAAAAGGCCGGTGTTATTCAATGTTGTTGCGGAAAAATAATTTTCCGCAACATCCCTTAATTCATTACAGAACCACTTTGAATAGGGCATTTCCATTCCCACTTTCTTTTTTTCGATAATTTCCCCGGGCAGGATATCTTTCATTGCATGACGCATAAGGTACTTTGTTTTTAACCCTTTCATTTTGTAATTAACAGGCATGGTGGAAAGAAACCGGACAAGGTCATTGTCGGTAAAAGGAACTCGTACCTCGATTGAATGCGCCATGGTCATACGTTCATTCTTAATCATCAAATCGTTGGGAAGCTGGTTGTTGAACTCGATGTACATGAGTTTATTCAGGGTGTCTTTTGCCCTGGCCTTGTTGAATGTATTGATAAAGAACTGTTCGGAATTGGGGAAGCCTTCGCAGAGGTCCGGGTGTGCAAGAATGTGAAGCCGTACCTCCTTTGGAAGGACTTCACGCCATTTACAGTGTGAATGGGGCACTGATAATTCAGCCCCGTGGGTAAACCGTTTTGCCTTAAAATCAAAACTGAGTTTGTTATGAGAGACAGGCAGGAGATGAACAAGCGGTTTTATGATTCCTTTACGGATAAATCCGGGGACCAGGGATCTGTAGAGTGTTCGAATTTTATAGGCAGCATACAATACATAACCGGCAAAAAATTCGTCCCCACCTTCCCCGGAAAGGAGTACAGAAACATGGTTTTTTGCTTCCTCCGACGCAAGGTATGTCGGGATTGCAGCCCCGTCAGCATATGGTTCATCGATATAGATAAGATGTCTGGGGAGCAGGTTCAGGACTTTGTCTGCTGTTACCCGTATTTCATGGTGTTTCGTGCCAAAGTGTTTTGCCATAATCCGTGAATAGTAAGATTCATCAAACGTCACATCGTCAAAAGTAAGGGCAAATGTATGGAAATCGGAATCCCCCCGGATCTTTGCATACAGGGCAGTAAGGGTGCTTGAATCCATACCCCCGGAAAGCATGACACCTACCGGAACATCCGAAACGACCTGGCGGGTTACTGACTGGATCATAAGTTCCCGGGACTGTTCGATCGCATCTTTTATGGAAACTTTTGTATTGATTTCATAGTCAATATCAAAAAATCGCGTGATTAGTGGCTGGGGTTTATTTATGGAGACGGAAAGGACACGCCCCGGAGCAAGTTCATGGATATTATTAAAAGGAGTTAGGGTACCGGGAACATAATCATAACTGAAAAAATGATACAGGGCTTCAATATCGGGCCCCGGTGTATAATCCGGTGCCATCAGAAGTCCTTTAATTTCCGAAGCAAACCAGAAGGCCCTGCCATATTCCATGTAGAAGAGAGGAGCAACACCATAAGGGTCCCTGGCAATAAAGAGGGTTTTCTTTTTATCATCCCAGACAGCCAGGGCATAGATACCGTTCAATTCTTTTAAAAAATCAATCCCCACTTCTTCGTAGAGGTGTACGAGTACTTCTGCGTCTGATGTAGACCGGAATGTATAACCTTTCTGTTCCAGACCGTATTGTTGCTTTAATTCTCTGTAATTATAGATTATTCCCGCATGAATCATCTGAATTGAACCGTCTTTACTGGATACAGGTTGCCTTCCCGTTTCGGTGGTGTCGATAATACTCAAACGTTGATGCGACAGGTAACACGGACCTTTTTCCCAGGTCCCGCTCATATCCGGTCCGCGATGCTGTAAAACAGAGGCCATTGCAGAAAGGGCTGCTCCGGGTTTCTCCTTCCATTGTCTGCCGAAATCCAGGAATCCTGCAATTGCACTCATAATGTAAACCTCCTCTTTCTTATTTAATCATTTGTAAACTATATAAAAATTTCTTTTTAATATTTCACAGAGGTTATACTATGAAACATGAATGGAATCAAGTGTTTTTTTGTCTTTCCTTCCTGCCGCCAACTGGCGGCAGATAAGAAGTTTCCATTATTTCAGCAAAGAAAGTTATATATTCTTATTGAACTTTTTTATATTTCAGGTATAATAATACTATATCAATAACCCAAAATCATAGAACAGGGAGATAAAAAATGAATCGAAATAGTTATAGTACCTTCATATTCCTTATGTGTATTATCACTCTTCTGTCCGTTTTTAGTTGTGTAAAACAGACAGAACCCAAACAATCGCCAGTCCCGGAAGAAGATATAATACCTGGGAGCGGAAGGGTATGGATTAACCCGGAAACCAGTACAGTACCGGTAAATTCCGAATTTCAAACAGAAATTTATATTAATTCAGGGAATAAAAAAGTAGCAGCATACGGATTTCTTTTTACTTTTTCAAAAGATATTATAAGTCTTGATATGGAAAAAGGAAATAGCGGTGTTAACCCCGGTAAAGATGGATATGTTGCCGCATTGAATACATCCGTTCCGGGGCAACTCTTTGTTGCCGGTTATGATGTGTACGGAAAAGGCCCGGGAGAATCACTGCATTTCTTAACAATCAACTGGAGAGCAGTTAAAAAAGGGGAAACCTCTTTTACCATAACAGTACGAAATCTGGTAGATGAAACAACCAGGACTATTGGTAAACCAGTAGGTATCGGCGGTAAGGTGATTGTTCAATAGAATAACTTTATATAGACAACAAATGGTACCTTATTAGTAATAATTGTGCTTCAACTTCTATTGAATACCATTAAAACATACTCTTGATATGTGGAAGACAGGTGTTTCTTATCCTGGCAATACTTTATGTAAAAGGATATATTGTCAATGGGAATTTTATTCCAGATTATCTTCATACCACCCATATGTATTTCATGTGCTTTAGCTTTTTTCGCCTATTATATACTTAAAAATAAAATTGTTTATGCCGTATTCAAAGGACTTACCACTTTACTGGTTATAGTATTCTGCGCCGCATCCTTTTTCATATATAAGAATAATGGATTCACCCTTTTTATTACGCTTCTCCTTACCGGTATTGTCTTCTCTCTTGCGGGTGATATTATTATTCTTGGGAGAAAGAATCCATACTTTATCACAGCACTTATATGTTTTGTATGCACTCATATTGCTTATACACTCTGCTTTATCACTTATACGCATTTTTCCTTTATCGATATCGGGACAGGGATAATCATCTGGCTTCTGGGTCTATATCTGTATAAATATTTTTATCCCCGTCTTAAAAAATTAAAGATCCCGGTTGCAATCTATATCATTGTAATAACATTCATGGTCTGGAGGGCACTTTCTACCCTGTATTCCGGCAGATTATCAATCATCCAGGGAATCTTCATCGCAACAGGTTCAATTCTTTTTTATATTTCAGATATTACCATTGGTATTAATATGTTTATCAAGTCAATTAAAAAATTCGTTTTGATCAACCTCTCCCTTTATTACCTGGGCCAGCTTTTTATTATACTTTCCTGTTATTATTTTATTGTCCAGGAATTTCGATTTTTCACAATAAAGAGATGAAACCACCGATTACACCGAGATTACACCGATTTTTCTATCTATTTCTGTGTAATCGGTGGTTTCCCTTTTCTTCCATTAAATAATTTGCGGAGCTATGTTCTAACATGAGTTTTTAAGGCAGTAAAACTCTCCAGGCATTTTACTGAAAGAGAGAATATTTATAAATAGTTATGATTTCTTATACTTTTTTATACAGGTGTATGAAAAAGTATACTTAATTGTGCCAGCATGCTGGCACAATGTCTGGGGAGAAAACACAAGTTTGTCACCAAAGAAAGAATAAATCCATTTAAATGAAGTGGAAATTCGATATCGGGCAAGTCCTCTTGTCAAAGAAATAGTATTAACTTACAATTCCGCCGATTTCTCGGATTTTCTTTACTGTTCATGTTTGTAATTATATCGAGATTACATAGACATGATCAATCGGTGAAATTGGTGTCATCCGTGGTTCCAAAAACCCGACTGTAAACTTCCACCTGTTTAAATGAATTGCTTTTATTATAAAATGATATTAATATTACGTTGGAGTAAGATAAAATTCATTGATGAGTGCAAATAAACCGGACCGCTATACAATCGGACTTCTTCTTGATTGGGCAGGAACCCCGTATCAGATGAAGATCTGGTCTGGTGTTGCTGATTTTTCCCGTGAAATGGATACAAATCTCATATGCTTTGTCGGTGGGGCAATCAACTCACCGTATATGTATGAAAAACAGAGGAACAAGCTTTATGATTTAATCAGTGAAAAGGTTGTTGATGGACTTATCGTTCTCACATCAACAATCGCCCACTATGTGGGATATAAAGAAATGCTTCACTTTTTTTCCCGTTATAAGTCATTTCCCTGTGTAAGTATTGCCATGAAAATTCAAGGCATCCCTTCGGTTGTTGTTGATAATGAAACAGGCATGAAAGAACTTATCATGCATCTTATTCATATTCATGGATATAGGCAATTTGCCTATATAGGGGGACCGGAGGGAAATACAGATGCACAGCAACGGTATAACGTTTTTGCAGATATAATGAAGCAGAATAACCTCGAACTGGACACTTCCCTTTATGTAAAGGGGGATTTTAATATACTTACCGGGCAATCAGCTATTCATACACTGCTTGATGACAGGAAATTGCACTTTGATGCAGTTATTGCAGCAAACGATGAAATGGCTATTGGAGCCATTGCTGCACTGAGAGACCGGGGATACCGGATACCGGAAGATATTGCAGTGGTGGGATTTGATGATATAGAGATCAATAAATCCATATCCCCACCCCTGACAACCGTACGCCAACCGCTTTATCATCAGGGACGAATCGCAGCAGAAATATTATTGGAAATGCTGAACGGGAAGCAGAACCCGGGGCAGAAGCTTCTCCCCACTGAACTTATTATCAGGGAATCCTGCGGTTGTTTTTCCAGAAGCTACTCAAAGAAAATAACAGGAACAGGAACAGGAAAGGAACTGGATTTTAATGATGCCTACCATTCCAGAAAAACTGATTTAATCGAAGAAATAAACAAGGTTTTTGTATCCTATTATGGTGATTATTCAAGTTATAGAAGATCGAGTATTTCCGGTAGAATCGAGGAACTCTTGAATGCTTTCTACCTGGAACTGACACAAAAAAAAGAAGGATTATTTATTTCCGTATGGAAAGATATACTGGTCCAGACCATTCAAAGCGGATTAAGTCTCGCTATCTGGCCTCACGCCCTTTCCTGTCTTCACCGGACAGCACTTCCTTTAATTCACGATCAATCTATTCATGTAAAAGCAGAGGATATCCTCTTTAAAGCCAGGGAAATGATCGATGAAGCGGAAAAACAATTCCATGACTGGAATCAACTGAACAGGGCAAGGGAGACTATTACAACACGTGCAATCGAAGAACATCTGGTCTCTACATTCAATCTGGCAGATCTTCTTAATCTGCTTGAAAAAACTCTTCCCAAACTGGGTATTAAGAGCTGTTTTCTCACTCTCTATGATGAAAATGAAGAATACGGTAATACATCAAACCTGATTCTTGCTTTTAATGAACATGGGAGTATTAATGTCGGTGAAGATGGAATTTTCTTTTCTTCACCGCGGCTTCTCCCTGTTAATATGTTCCCTAAAGGCAGGCGTTTTGAAATTCTCGTGGATGCCCTTGATTACAGCATTAATCAACTGGGAATTGTCCTCTTTGAAATGTCGCCCAAAGGGATAATTGCCTGGGATATTTTACGGGTACGCTTAAGGGAAACAGTAAAAGGTGCCCTGTTATTAAAAAGAGTGCAGAGTCAAAACAAAGCTCTTGCAAAAGCAAATGAAGAATTACAGCGTGAAGTAACTGAACGGAAAAAGGCGGAAAAGGCACTCCGGGACAGTGAATTACGGCTCCGGGCTATTATCGATGCAAATCCTATCCCCCTTGTTATTTATAAAAAATCCAATGGCCAGATTATCTATACAAATGAATATTTTGGAAAAACATTCGGTTTCAATACAAAAAAGCATACCCATTGTCATATTCAAAACTATTTTCTCGAATCAACCGAGGTAGAAATCCTTCACGAAAAACTAAAGAAGCATTCAAAAAAAGGCTATCTGCAGAATCATGAAGTATGTATGAAAAAAGAAAATGGAACAGCTTTCTGGGTTGTCATTTCCATGCAAATGATTTTGTTTAATAACGAACTCTCTGTGATTGCCGGGTTTTATGATGTTACTGACAGAAAACGCCTTGAAAAAGAAATCCTGGAAGTAAGCGGGCGGGAACAGCAGCGCCTCGGACAGGAATTACATGATGGTCTGGGCCAGATTCTTACCGGGGTCTCCTATATGTGCAGGGTGCTTCATGAACAACTCCAGGTAAAGAAGCTCGAAGAAGCAGCAACGGCAAAAGAGATTACTGAACTGGTGAATCATACTATCAATCTGACAAAAGTTCTTGCCCGGGGGTTTTTCCCTGTGGAACTGGACGAAAATGGCATAATTTCCGCATTACAGGAGCTTGCAGATAATATAGAGACTCAGTTTAAAATAAAGTGTTCCTTTTCATATAATGAGAAATTATTTATTAATGATAATTCCCTTGCCCTTCACCTTTACAGAATTGCCCAGGAAGCTGTGCATAATGCAGTAAAACATGCAAACCCTGAAAATATTCAGATAAAACTGGATACCAGGGGGGATAAAATTGTGCTTACGGTAAAAGATGATGGTGAAGGATTCCCGGAGGAATTGGGAGATAACAGGGGAATGGGGTTGCGTATAATGGAGTATCGTGCTAATATGATAGATGGGAAAGTATATATTGCACGGGATAAGGTGAAAGGGACGGTTGTTTCCTGTTTTGCACCCAACCCGGCAAATAATCCAATAATAACAGGATAGGGATAATGAAAGAAGTTATCGAAAAAAAAAGGTTATTAATTGTTGATGATCACCCGATCGTGCGCCAGGGGATAACAAGACTTATCAACTACGAAGATGAACTTATGGTATGCGGGGAAGCAGGAAATGCAAAAGAGGCACTTGAAGCAGTGGAGAGAGAAAAACCGGATATGGTGATTGTGGATATTTCTTTAAAAGGCCGGAGTGGACTGGAACTTATAAAAGATCTCCGGATGAGATACCAGGATCTACCGGTACTGGTTGTTTCCATGCATGATGAGTCCCTCTATGCAGAACGTGTATTACGGGCAGGTGCAAAAGGATATATCATGAAGCAGGAACCCCCGGAAAAGGTCCTTAATGCCATAAGACAGGTGTTAAGTGGAAAAATATTCGTCAGTGAGAAAATGCGGGAAAAAATGCTCCAGAGGTACGTCCTTGGCTCTTCGCAGAAAAATGTTTCCACTGTTGAACGTTTAAGCGACCGGGAGCTTGAAGTTTTCCGGCTTATTGGTAAAGGAATGGGAACCCGCCAGATCGCAAAAGAACTTGATTTAAGTATTAAAACAGTTGAAACCTACCGTGAACATATTAAAGAAAAATTGAACCTGGAAAACTCTTCGAAATTGCTGCAATATGCAATCGATTGGGTCCAGAATGAAAACCCGAAATGAAATGTATTTATTGTAAAATATGTTTAAAAAAAAGAAACCGGGAAAATTTTTATGAAAAGGAAAAGAAGCATCCCCGGATTACCCCCGGGAACAATACATGACATAAACGGAAAAAATCTCTATTTTCCCGTAATTGTCTATAATGAACAGGAAGTATTTGAAAAAGAAATAACAGAAATAAATCAATTAAAAGAGATTTTAGAACCCGAAAAAAATACCTGGATACAGGTAAAAGAAATACAAAAGAGTAATGTTGTAAAAAAGATTGGTACTCACTTTGCCTTACATCCCCTTATCCTTGAAGATATCATGGATACGAATCAAAGACCAAAAATAAATGATTTTGGGGATTATTTGTTTCTTGTCATCAATATACCTTTTCTTGATAAAATTACCGGAAAGATGTTTGTACAACAGATAAGCCTGGTCCTGGGTAAAAATTTTGTTATTACCTTTCAGGAGAGTGATGCATCTTTCTTTCTCCCGATTCAGGAGCGTTTATTTAAAAACAAAGGCCATATCCGAAACATGAAATCGGATTACCTTGCTTATGCACTCATTGATTTTATAGTGGATCATTTTTTTCTTGTTATTGAAGAAATGGAAGAACGGATAGATACACTGGAGAATTCGATTTCCACAAATGATTCACCGGAAATAATGCATACGCTTCATAAAAACAAACAGGTGGTTATTGCATTACGGAAATCCATATTGGCGATCCGTGAGATTATCCGCAACCTGGAAAAAAGAGATATTTCATTAATTCAGGAAGAAACGCTTCCCTTTCTCCGGGATCTGTATGAACACACAATTCAGATTATGGAATCAATTGAAATGTTCCGGGAAATATTGTCCTCTATTCACGATGTATATTTGTCTATCGTCAGCAACAAGCTGAATGAGGTAATGAAAGTACTCACTATTTTTGCTTCGATATTTATCCCACTTACCTTTCTTGCAGGATTATACGGAATGAATTTTAAATACATGCCGGAACTTCAATGGCCATGGACTTATCCTGTCCTGCTGGGAGTGATGTTTATTATTACCGGTGTTATGCTTCTTTATTTTAAAAAGAAAGGGTGGATCTGGGGAAACAGGGAAAAAAAGAAAAGATGAATCTATCATTTATATATTGAACAATCAATATTATATTTCTTAATCAACATCCATAAATTCTTTTTATCGATTCCAAGGGACTTTGCTGTTCTGGTAATATTACCCCTGTTTTCGGCAAGGTAATTATTAATATATTTTCTGTTAAAATCCTCGAGCATCTTTTTTTTCATTTCCCTGTAGCTTAAGGATTGTTCATGATATGGTGTATCCGTGTGTGTCAAAAGCAGTATCTTTGATATTTCCTGCACTGTTATACGGTTATCATTGCACATTGCTGCTGCCGAAGCCAGGCAATTCTTTAGTTCCCTTACATTTCCCGCCCAATCATAAGACATGAACAAATCAAAGACTTCCCTTTCTATTTCGATTTTTTCACCTATTTCCATGGATATCTGTTCCAGGAAATGACGGGTTAATAAAGGGATATCTTCTTTTCTTTCCCGTAACGGGGGAACCTTTATCTCGATTTCCCTGATTCTGTAAAAAAGATCATCCCGGAATTGCTTTTCATTCACCAGCTTTTGAAGATTTTTATTGGTAGCAAAAATAAGCCGGATATCGACAATCCTGGATTTTACATCACCGATCCGCTTTACTTCTTTTTCTTCCAGAAACCGTAGTAATTTTCCCTGGACATTGGGATTGATATCCCCGATTTCATCAAGAAATATAGTTCCCTGGTTTGCTTCTTCAAACAGTCCCTTTTTGTCCTGGTGTGCGCCGGTAAATGATCCTTTTTTATGTCCGAAGAGTTCACTCTCCAAAAGGGTTTCCGGGAGAAGGCTGCATTGTATGGGAATAAATGGTTTATGACGCCTGTCGCTTATTGTATGAATGTAGCGGGCAATAAGCTCTTTCCCGGTCCCGCTTTCCCCTGTAATAAGGACTTTAAAATTTGTCTGGGCGATTTTTTTTGCAAATGCGAGGGTTCCGGTTATTTGTGCACTTTTTCCTATAAGAGTAATACCTGTAGCAGAAAGGCTTTCCAATTTTTTCTTTAATTGTATGTTCTCCCGGATCAAATTAATCCGTTCCACAGCTTTCTCCAGAATAGCAATAATCTCCCCGGATTTAAACGGTTTGGTAATATAATTAAATGCCCCCAGATCCATGCATTCAACAGCATTTTCTATACTTCCGTATGCAGTAATCATGATAACAGAGGTATTTTTATTAATAGCGAGTATCTCTTTTAAAAGTGCCATCCCATCTATCTCCGGCATTTTAATATCGGTAAATACAAGTGGATAATAATTGTTTTTAAAAGCAGTCAATGCCTGTCCGGGCTGTGTAAAATAATCGATGGGATATCCGCATCCTTTTAAAATATCTTCAAGAAGCAGACACATCCCTTCTTCATCATCCACAACGAGTATTTTTATT
Source organism: Spirochaetales bacterium (assembly GCA_016935735.1). GTDB lineage: Bacteria > Spirochaetota > Spirochaetia > SZUA-6 > JAFGRV01 > JAFGRV01. The sequence goes on from JAFGQK010000404.1 coordinate 18,174, forward strand.
TTATCATTCGCTTCATTCAATTTGCTAACGGGAGAATAATCCGGAATTCTGTCCATTCCATATACTCGCTTTCTACAGATATCTTCCCTTTATGCTTTTCTATAATATCCTTTGATATGGATAACCCTAATCCTATCCCTTTGTGTTTTGTAGAATAAAAAGGTTTAAATATTTTGTCCAGTTCATCTTCCTTTATTCCCTGTCCATTATCCCTTATGGTGATGTGACAATACTCCTCGAGAATCTGTAAACCAATAGCAATTTCTCTATTTTCTTTGCCTTTTACTGCATCGATTGCATTGATAAGAAGATTTATAAATACCTGTTTTAACCGGTAGATGTCTGCAATAATTTCATAATTATTTTCAGGGAGAGTAAGGGTGATTCTGATATCTTTATTTTCTTCCCGCATGGAAAACATATGGGTTACTTCTTTTATAAGATCATTTATGGAAACATGCATAAGGTTAAGGGCAATGGGTTTTGCAAAATCCAGAAATTCCTTTAATAATGATTTGCACCTTTCTGATTCAGTATAGATCTGTTCAAGCATCTTTTTTCTTGGGGAATCCGTATCTTCCTTTTGTAAAAGCCTTTCTGCAAATCCATAGATAATTCCAACAGGGTTATTCAATTCGTGGGAAACACCTGCGGCAATCTCTCCTATTGCTGCCCTTCTTTCAGATTCTATAAGTTTTTTCTGTTTTTCGTTTAATGAGTGTATAACCGTATCAAATCTTTTTTTGAAAAGGGTTAATTCATTATGATCTTCCCCGGAATACGGACTTTGATCTTCCACTACCATTTCACTGCTCCGGGTCATCAATTTCAAGGGATCGGTTATGCTTTTTGCCAGAATAATGGAAAGAAAAAGACTAAGAAAAAAAAAGCCGATAATAATACAATACCCTATTACCTGGTTCTGCTCAAGGTACGAGACTACCTGCTTTGAGTAACCGATTATCAATTTTTCATTCATCTGGATAAGACTTTCACATTTATTGGATATTATCGTTAACGTATTATAAGCATCATTAAGAAGAATCTGGATACTTTCTGCCCTGTTTTCTTTTGATAAAACAAGAATAGTATGATGTATTTCCAGATACTTGTTGAATTCTGTCATAAGGGTTTCCAGGATTGATTTTTCTTCCCGTGTCTCTGCACTTACCAGGGCTTTTTCATACCAGAAATAAAATTCTTTTATATTTTTGTTAAATTCATCAATCCATCTGGTATTATTATCAAGAAAATAGTATGCTTTTAATCCTTTTAAAAATAACACTGAGGTTTTAAGATTATACACGGATTGTATACTTGTTATATTTTCCTTAATGATCTTCGATGAAATATTATTCAATTTGTGTATCATAAGAAGAAATATGATAAAAATAATAATAATGGCAAAATTCATTATAAGAAAAAAGAGAAAAGTTCTTTGACTGATAGTAAAATTTTTAAAAGAAAACCCTGCTTTCATCCTTTTATCTTCCATAAGATAGTTAATAAAGCAATTTTCATGCCAGAGTAATGATAATGAAGTCCTTTTTTATCATGACTTTGTTTCAAAACTTTCTCTTTTTGTCTGTGCTTCCTTGAGCCCAATTGTAATTAATCAGGTAGAACCACCTTCTGATTTTAAAAGTTTATTATACTCTCTTAATTATATATTTAAAATTGGTATTTTACCAACAGAAATATAATCAATAACACTTGCAATGCAGAAGTACGTAAAAAATTATAAGAAAATGTTAAATTATCACATTTTTATCATTATAACATACATTTTTATCTTTTTTTTCTTTCAAATTCATCCAAAATATCCGACTGTTATAAATATTTCTGTATCATGAAAGGAAATTATATTTAATAATTGGCATATTTTTTGCATATCCTTCATTTGGCTATGAAAAACAGCTAAAGTTTTTTAATACCAATACCGTACAAGATATTGGAATATATATGTTTTTGAAAGGAGTACCAATATGAGAAATATGGATTTTGATGAAGAGGATAAAAACAGAAGCTTTGGAGATTTTGATGATGATTATGATTATCGTGATGAGAGTGATGATGATGATGATGATTACAACGACGAGGATTACGATGATGATTACGAGGACGATGATGATTACGATGATGATGACGAGGATACTGACAGGTATTAATGATAATGTGGTGATTGGTGGTTAAAAAAAGAGGGGCTGCATGAAATTATTCATGCAGTCCCTTTCTTTTTTTTGGGTTTATGTGATTGACTGATATTATTTTATTCAGGATATAACGTTGGTATATTGCCAATATGACAGGGTAAAATTACCAACAAAAGAACCGGTTTTCTCTGTAGTACCTTTTGCTTGTTGCATGTTCTTCTTTAAGGAAGATTTTCTTTTTTAAAAAACATGCAAAAAATCTTTAAAACCCCGGGAAAAACAAGCGTTGAAATCTTCATTATTATTTTGGCACATTATTTACATGAAAGAAAAAAGGATATATTATTTTATTTGCAAATTAAATATTTTAAAGGACTTGATCCGGTAAAAACAGCTTTATATACTTTTATTCAGATTAATAGTTGTATATAAATGAGGTTCTTGCAAAAATACTATATTTACTGCAAGAACCAACCTTGACAACAGTGGAGTACTTTTATTTCCTTTTAGTATAATAAAATAAAAATACTCCGAAGCCTCTTGCAAAAATTCCTTAAATACTATTGAATTTTTGCAGGAGACATAAATAACAGGTATTTATTATCCAGAAGGAGGAGTTTATGAAATTGCCAGAAATAAAAAAGATGGCCCAAAAACTTGGTATTAATGTCGGTACATTAAAAAAACCGGATATTATCAAAAAAATCCAGGTTAAAGAAGGAAATGATCCATGTTTTGACTCGGGGAAAAAAACCTGTGAGCAAATGGATTGTTTATGGAGGGATGATTGTATTAAATAATTTATTAAAGAGAATGCATGAAATCCCCAGTATATTCTTTTTTCTGCTGTAATTATTTTCTCCTGATATAAAAAGATGTTTATCTTTTCCCTGTCAGGAGAAAGTAATTTTACTTTCAATTTATTCAGATTATTTTATATACTCCATGATAAGAAATTTCAATTTTTATTCTAAATTGGCACAATTTTTGCTTTAATTAATGATATGAACTAACTTATTAAAAAAATAGGTTCAGGGAGGATAAAGTATCGATTATAGAAGAGAAGAGAAGGATTTCTTATGAAAATATTCTGGCTTAATTTTGTTCCATTATTTATTGCTGTTGATGCTATTGGTGTTCTGCCTATCTTTATCAGTCTCACCGATGGATTTGAACAGAAACAGATTGTAAAAATTACCGTTCAATCCTTTTTTACTGCCCTTGTTGTGTCATTATTATTTCTCTTATTTGGCCAATTCATTTTTCACTATCTCGGAATTTCCACTTATGACTTTATGATTGCAGGGGGTGTCATTTTATTTATCTTAAGCATTCGTGATATTCTTATTTCCGGGAAAAAACAACGTTTTGTGGATCCGGGAAGTCTTGGTGCCGTACCCATCGGGGTCCCCCTTATTGTCGGACCGGCAGTATTGACAACGTCTTTGATTCTTATAAATGAACATGGCCTTCTTTTTCCCCTGATTGCAATGGTCGTTAATATTATTATTGCATGTGTTATATTTCTCTGCTCCCCGGCACTCATGAAAGTATTGGGTAAAACAGGTTCAAAAACCATATCAAAAATAGCCAGTTTAATACTTGCAGCTCTTGCAGTGATGATGATTCGGAAAGGAATCACTGCACTATTGTCGTAATATTTGGAGGTGCTCAACATTCATTGAGGCACGATAGTAATGTATAAGGTACTCCTCAACATTCGTTGAGGCATGATAGTAATGTATAAGGTACCGATTGTAGTTTTGTACAAGGTGGAGAAAAGAATATGAGTTGGTGGAATCCAGTAATAAAGAAAAACAGTTTGCTGACGAATGCATTTATTATGATATGCAGTGTTGTATTAACATGCATAATCGGCTTTATCGATTATATTACGGGCTATTATCTTAATTTCTTTGTTTTTTATTATATCGCTATTGTTTTTGTTGCCTGGAAAACAAGAATATATTATTCGTTTGCCATCGCACAGATAAGTATTATTGTCTGGCTTTTGGCAGATGTTCTGGCAGGAAATGAATATTCGCATGTTTTATATCTGATCTGGAATACATTTATCCGTTTTATTTCGTTTTTTCTTATTGCATATATTGTATCCATGATAAGAGAATATTATATAAAAGAAAAGAGGGTATCCGAAGAGTTAAGAAATGCCTTAAGGCAGGTAAAAACATTGCAGGGGCTTCTGCCGATTTGTGCAAATTGTAAAAAAGTACGCATCGAAGAAGAAGGGTACCGGGAACAGGTGGAAGAATATATTTCAAAACATTCAGATATACGGTTTACTCATGGTATCTGTGAAGACTGTGCAAAAAAATTATATCCGGTAATCTTTGGTGAGACAGATTTGCCGGTATTGGAGGAATGAGTTCTTTAAGGATTTTTTTCTTCGGTTTCCTTATAAAGATGGGGATAATATTTTTTTGCACATTTGGGGCAGATACTGTGACTGAAATTTGCATCTGAATGTTCTTTCATATATACTTCTATCTGCTTCCAATAACCCTGGTCATCACGGATTTTCTTGCAGAAACTACATATGGGAAGTAATCCCCGTAACGTTTTAATTTTTGCCAGTGCATTCTGCAATTCAACAATCATTTTTTCCCTTTCTATTTCAAGCTTTTTTCTCTCGATTGCATATGTCATGGCACGAATAAGAAGATTGGCATCTACCTGCCCCTTTAGCAAGTAATCCTGTGCCCCTTCCCGCACTGCATCCACCGCCATTTTCTTATCATTAAGACCGGTCATAATAATAATGGGAAGATCGGGAACAGCATCGTGGATTTTTAAAAACGTATCAAAACCCTCACTATCCGGGAGCCCAAGATCAAGAAGCACCAGATGTATTTCACCCCTTTTTAAATATTTGAATCCGGTGGCAAGACTGTCTGCACAGATGAGCTTAAACGAATCTTCACCTACGTCAAAAAGCATTTCTTCCAGCAGACGGGCATCCCCTCTGTTGTCTTCTATAAGTAATACGTTCCTTATAGTGAAATTTTCATTCATTCTATAGAATACACCTTTTTGCTTGTAATGTTATTTTCCTATGTTTTGTGCGGCAGCTTTACAATATTCAGCCAGAAATCCTCTATGCTTTTTACAACATGAAGGAATTTATCAAAATCCACAGGCTTTGTCACATAAGCATTCGCATGCTGGGTATAGGTTTTCAAAATATCCTCCTCATCCTTTGATGTGGTAAGAATAACAACAGGGATATGCTTTAAATCATCATCATTCTTAATTTCAGTAAGCACTTCAATACCTGTTTTTTTCGGGAGGTTTAAATCAAGAAGAACGATATCCGGGCATGGTGAATTTGAAAATCTATCCTCATGTCTTAAAAATGCCAGTGCTTCCACACCATCTGATACCACAGAAATATTATTATGTACCTTACTCTCTTTCAGTGCTTCCAGGGTAAGGCGTACATCACCGGGATTGTCCTCTACCAAAAGGATTTCTATTGGTGTTCCGCTTATTATATCATGTTCCATTATTCGTTTCTCCTCTTTTTGGAATGGTGAAATAAAAGGTAGAACCTCTATCCGGAAATGATTCCACCCATATCTGACCTCCATGACGTTCTATAATTCTCTTGCAGATTGTTAGACCGATACCCGAACCGGGGTACTCTCCACGTCCATGAAGGCGTCTGAACATAATAAAAATTTTACTCATAAACTCTTTTTCTATACCTATTCCATTATCTGAAATGGAAAAAATCCATTCTTTTTCTTTTTCTACAGCAGAAATATGGACTTTCGGAGGCTTTTCTCCATGAAATTTAATTGCATTACTTATTAAATTCTGAAAAACCTGTGCGATCTGTGATGAATCGACATAGATGACAGGGAGTATGTCACTGGTAATTTCTGCATTCGTTTCTTCAATTGTTGCCTGAAGATTGATGAGTACCTGTTCAACGATCGCTGCTCCTTCCGTTCTTTCAAAACTTTTTGCTTTTGTATCGACACGGGAAAAAAGCAGAAGGTCATTAATCATTCGCTGCATTCGTTTTGCACCATCAACAACAAACTCTATGAATTCATTTGCATTATGATCGAGTTTGTCCCTGTACCGTCTTTCAAGGAGTCCGACATACCCGGCAATCATTCTGAGTGGCTCCTGGAGATCATGGGATGCAATATATGCAAATTGCTGTAATGCTTCATTTGAGCGGATAAGAGCTTCTTCCGCTTTCTTCTTTTCCATTATTTCCTGTTGAAGTTTTTCATTTGTCTTTATCAGATCCCTTGTTCTTTCCTTTACCTGTTCTTCAAGACAGTGTGCCTGGTCCTGTACCTGTTTAAGAAGCAAACTACCGCGGAGTGAACTGCTTATATTTTCCCTGATGCTTTCATAAATAACGCCGCTTTTGGGACCCAGTTGGAAAAGACCAAAACCAAGCTGGTGTTGTGCATAAAAGAATGACTCTACTATATAAATAAACCTTTTCTTATATGGCAATATCCCACCGGGAACAATATCCCTGGAAGGGAAAACCGTTCCCCCTTTATCCAGCTCAATCCGGCCGTCTTCGGAAAAGGCAAGTATCAGTTTCGAGCTTTGACCAGGAATTTTTACATCATTATACAGGGAAATAAAAGCTGATTCAATCCCTATTTTAGGAAGTCTTTCGGCAACAACATTAAGAAGTTCATCTATACCGATTTTTGTATTCAATTGCATGGAAAGTGTCCGCATAGTCAGTTCTTCATTCTTAAGGCTGAATCCCCTTAAGGTGACAATACGCTGGGCAATATCACTAATCATAATTCTGGCCTGGTGCCATATATCTTCTGCATTTGCAAGTAATGCCCTGTCAGATATACAGGGTATGGTTTGACACCTGAATTCCGAAAGTACTTTGTGCCATATACTTACATTACTGTTAAGATTCATTGTACGATAGATAATACTATTCAAGGTTTTTACGAATTTGCCTTTTTTATTTTTTATCAGTTCCAGATAAAAAGAGTCGAGGAGTTTGAAAGGCCAGATGGATTTAAGGATACTATCATTTATTATAATAGAATCATCAATCGCGTTTTTAATTTTATCTACAATTTCATCTTTATGAGCGAGATATGCTTCCTTAAAATTTCTTTCAATAATATTGATTTTTCCCACCGCGGCCGTTAATACCCGTTCCGGCAGGCATCCGCAGGATTCACGTATTTTTAGTGATGTTTTCATATACACTTCTTCAGGAATTTTCATGCCATTAATCTGGGATAGAAGAATTTCCAGGGCTTTCTTCCCCTGCTCGTAAAACGGCTGGTGTACTGTTGTAAGCGGGGGAGAGTAATATTTTCCTTCTTCTACATTATCAAAACCCACAACTGCAAGCTTTCCGGGTACATATATTTTTCTTTCCTGTAATTCAGCAAGCGCGCCAAGAGCCATTACATCATTTGCAGCAACAATAACATCAACATCGGCATTTCTTTCATCGAAAAGCGTTTTTACGGCATTAATACCGGAAAGGGTAATAAAGCTTCCGTTTGTAACCAGCAGGGGATTAAAGTCGATTGAGTATTTATTAAGCATTTCCCTGTATATGGAATACCTTTGAATCGCCTCGGGATTTTTTTCCGGTCCTGTGATAAATGCTATTTTTGTATATCCGTGATCCTCTATAAGATGGGTTAAAAGAGCCCTCATCCCTGCTTCCTGGTCGACAAGTACAGAAGGGATCCCGTCTATCTGGACAGCAATACTCACAATAGGCATATTCCGGTAATTGTTACAGAATTCCACAATCTCATTATAACTTATATAATGTCCTATTGATGCGGACATGATAATAACACCGTCAACATTATTTTCATTTACAAGCTCATAGATGACGTTTCTCTGTATTTCATATGCATTAACTGAATTAAGACCCCCGCCGACAAAACAGAATAAATTTGCATCATTCTCTTCTGCTGCATCAATAACACCCTCCCGTAAGTTTGTTTGATAGTCCTGCTCAGACCAATCGGTGAGAAATGCAATTGTAGGCCTGTTTCTTTTCTTTTTTACCATTAGTTTATATAAACTTCAAATATGGATACTTCATATCCACCTTTCTAAACGGGAAAACAATATATATTTAATACAAAACTATAGTCACATCATTATAAAAAGTCAAGTGTGTACCTTTAAAAACAAAATAATCATTTATTCGTTCGTTATCAGGCTGATTTATATTATGGTTAGTGATTCTTTTTCACCTGGTTAAGAATCAATTCTATTTTTTCCACGATTTCATCCCGGCCGAATGGTTTGTGAATAAACCCGGAAATTCCATTCTCAAGTGCGTTTTTTATGTCTTCCAGTGTGCTGTACCCGGATAATAACAATGCTTTAATATATGGATTTATTTCCCTCATCTTTACAAACGATTCATAACCGTTCATTTCAGGCATGATCATGTCCAGAATGACCAGGTCAACTTTTTCCCAGTTCTTTGAATAAAAATCCAGGGCTTCTATACCATTTTTACACAGGCTTATTTCATAACCCAGATTGGTAAGGATAATCTGGATAGACTCACGGATCATTTGTTCATCATCAACAAACAATATATGTGCATGACCCTCTTTTCCCCCGGTTTTCTCGGACAATTCTTTTGGGATTTTGCTTTTTATATGTATAACTGGCAGATATATTTTTACGGATGTCCCTTTCCCTGGTTCACTAAATACCCGTATGGCTCCTTTATGACCTATAATGGTCCCGTATACTGCGGCCATTCCCATTCCGGTTCCCTTACCTTTTCTCTTTGTTGTAAAAAAGGGTTCAAAAAGATGATGCATAATTTCTGCATCCATTCCCACACCATTATCCCGGACAAGCAGCATGATATATTTCCCCGGATTAACGGTCAAATGCTCTTCCTCAAGTGAAATCCTGTTGAAATTGATATTATCGGTAGTAAAAGTAATTTTTCCACTTCCAGTAATGGCGTCTCTGGCATTAAGGGCTATATTCAGGAATGCATTCTCAAGCTGGGAAGGATCCCCGGACACAAAATGAGACCGGGCACGGAAGTTCTTTTCTATTATAATCTTTTTATCTATACTGAACGAAAGTATATTGATGATTTCCATTATTATATCGTGCATATCAATCTCGATAGATTGATATTTCCCTTTCCGGGAAAAAGCGAGTAACTGGGATGTCAAATTGGTAGAATGATTGATACATGATATGATATTTTGAACATACTGTGTAAGTTCGTGGTCTTTTGAAACGGCGGATTTGATTAACTCTGAATAGGTTAAAATAGCTGCAAGCTGGTTATTGAAATCATGGGCTATTCCCCCAGCCAATTCACCGATTGCCTGCATTTTTTCGGATTGACGTAAATGTTCTTCTATTTGTTTCTCATTGGTAATATCTGCAAAAATACCATATGCATACTGCACCCCTTTTTTCTCATAAGTATTCACTGCCCTGTCGTGCAGCCATATCCATATATTGTCCTTCCGCTTTATCCTGTATTCAATATCAAATGACCCATCTTTTTCAAATAGCTTAAGCCATGCCTTTTTCACCTTTTCTACATCCTCCGGGTGAATTCGATCAAACCAGCAACGTGTATGGTTTTCACATATTTCTTCCGGGGTAAATCCATAGTATTTTATTACATTCTCGCTAATAAATACCGTATTACCATTAAGATCGCTGATCCAGGTTACATAAGGTATATTATGAATAAGCATCTGGTATCGTTCGTCACTTTCCCTTAATGCAGATTCGGCTTTTACATGGGCAAGAAAACTTCCGATCATTCCCGAGATAGATTCAATAATATTACGGCTTGCAACAGGAATTTTCGTGTATTTATGGGATGCGACATTCAGGACAGCAACAACCTCATTACTGTGTTTTACCGGAATTACTGCCAGGGCTTTTAAACCTTCGCTGGAACGAACAGTATCCATGGAAAGGTTTGACTCGGCGTAAATTAAATATACCGGTTCGCCTTTTAAAACAAGTTTACTCTGGGGTGATTCTGCATTGTAATACGAGGTTGCCTTTATAAATTTTTCCGGCAGTCCCTGGTGGACAATCAGGTCCAGAGCACCTGTCTCCAAATTTCGCAGATACACTCCACCCGAATCGATGGTTTCAATACGTATTAATTCTTTAAGCAGTTCAGAACAAATCTCTTTGATTGTATTGAATTTACCGAATTTTATACTGATATCCCGCTGAATTCGAAGAAGTTCCTCTGCTTGTTTTTTTTCTGTTATATCAAGAACTGAAATGAGAATCCTGGACCACGTATTCCTGTATTCATCAGGAATTACCCACTTTACCGATATATTAATCATTTTTCCTGTAAGGGTTTTTGAAATATCTTCCGTTTCATTCGAACTTTTTCCATTAATTATGGAAACAAGCTGTTTCCCAAACACAACCAGGGATTCTTCCGGAAATGTAGCAGTGAAGTTCTGCATGAAGTCTTCTTTTGATTTTGCTTCATACATACTGACACATACTTTATTGATCGAGATAGGTCTTACCTTTTCAAGGCATTGCCGAATTCTTTCCGGATGGTTTTTAAAATAAGCTTCAAAATCAATAACCCCATTTGCTTTTAATGCATCAATATGCTTCTTTACCAGGGAAAAATCCTCTTCACGAAGGGAAATGGGAGCATCTTCAAAAAGGCTTCTGTATTTTTTTTCACTTTTTTCCAGGGCTTTCGCAATATCTTTATTCTCTGTATAAATTCCGGGGGTTTTCTTTGATTGGCCTTCCGGTTCCTGTGGTATTATTCCCTGTTGCAGTTCCACTATTTTTTTTTCGAGGACATGTATCTGTTTTAGTAACTCAGGAATCGAATTTTGATCATACATTTATATTATCCTGTTTTTATGACCTATATATCAATATATGATTTCAGTTTATATCGTTTACTTTCCTGACTTTTATTAGAATTCCGGCATGATTCGAATCTTCTTGAAAAAGGATCACTCCCATAAACTTCTTCCACCCAGTATGTCTTTTAATTAAATTATACATAGTGAAATTATTCCTGTCAAGAAAAAAGATATGAAATAGGAAGCACAGTTATTCCTCATTGGGAAAATAGACTACAGAGAATTACCCCTATTAATTTGCTTTTATTCTCACATATCTGTTATTATATTAAAGAGGTATATCATATGAAAAGAATATTATTTCTTTCACTCATGTTCTTAATCATCCATATCCCTTTATATGCCGATTGGGGACCATACTCTATTGAAAACAAAGAAACAGGAATCATGATTCCTGTTGAAGTAGAAAACAATACAATCAAAATGGAGGAAGCGGTTATCGTTATCAAAGTAAATGAATTTGACTATGATATATCTTATGATTGCAGCTTTAAATTTAAAAATTTAACTAAAAAACACCAGGATGCAACAATAGGTTTTCCAGTACAATATTCAAAGATCTGGGATATAAGAACAAGGGAATTACTGGAAACAAAGAATATTATTCAACACTTTTATGTCGAAGTAAATGGCGAGTCCACAGCGTTGGCTACGCCCACAACCCAAATCAAGAGAAGCAGGAAATAATTTATACCTGTAATTACATCAGATCCAGAAAGGATCC
>JAFGQK010000049.1 GCA_016935735.1 Spirochaetales bacterium
GTGTAATTCGTCAAAATCCGGGAAATCTGTGTTAAAATTCTCTTTTTATACCTTGAATACAGCCATTTTCCAATCAAATTTAGAATATCTGTTTCATTACTTGATTTGGGTTGTGGAGTCAACGCTGCAAATCTCTGCGCCTCTGCGGCCTCTGCGTTAAATTTAAAATTACTTAAATAATACCCCGTATCTCCTGATTCCATAGACAAATGGGCAGTAGTGAAGTGGAACCGGGCTTTTAATGCAGAGACGCGAAGGTCGCAAAGTAATGTCGCAGAGGATTAATACTGTCCAACCCCTGCTTGACAACCGGGTTCTTCCCTGTACAATAAATGAACAGGATTCATGAAAGGGCAACAATGCCGGAAACAAATCAATTGAGTAAACAGAAAAAGAACATCTTTTTAACAGGAGCCCCGTCATCGGGCAAGACAACGGTGATAAAAAAGATCATACCGCATCTTCCGTCTCCTGCAAAGGGCTTCTATACAGAGGAAGAACGGGCCGGGGAACGGCGGGCTGGTTTTATGATGCACAACCCTGGACGGCAGAAAAGGGTATCTTGCACACTCCTCAACATTCGTTGAGGCACGATAGTAATTTATAAGGTACCAGGATATTACCTCCGGCTATGCAATCCGGAGGTATGGGGTGAGTATTTCCAATATAGAGACGATTGCCGTCCCTTCAATAACACCGGAACAGGGAAAGATCATTATTCTTGACGAAATAGGGAAGATGGAGTGCTTTTCTGAAAGGTTTATACAGGCAGCCAAATTCGTTCTTGATTCGGATTCCGTTGTGATAGGCACCATTACCCTGGGCGGGACCGGTTTTATCAGAGAGGTAAAACAGCGGGATGATATTGAAATACTCGAGGTAACGCCGGAGAACAGGGACAGGCTGCCGGATGTTATAACAGGGAAAGTGAGAGAATTTTTCCCCTGACAGCCATTAACACATTTCAATCCCGCCATTGTAGCGCTTCTCTGCAAATTGAAAAAGCAGGGGGAGCAGGAGGATATCTGCAATACCGGTAAGGAGAACGATCCCTGTACCGAATAAAACAGGCGGGAGGTTCAGAAACCAGAGGAAAGCCCATCCTGAAAATCCGAATATGGCCAGATAACCGAAAGATATCCCGAGACTTATAAGCACATTCAGGTTATTCTTTACTGCCTGCATGGGGTGTGTCCACTTAAGGACCGGCCGGATCAAATCAATTGTTATGTTTATTATAAATGCAAAGACTAAAAATGCCAATGCCCCGGGAATCATATAGACAAGGGAAAGTACATCAGACTTTAAAAAAAACATAAGGATAATCATATCAATAATAAAAACAGGAAAATAAAAGAGAATGTACAGTACAAGTTTGGAAATCATATGTGTTTTCCCCGGAACAGGGATGATAAGACTTAAGGCAAAGGTAGTTCCCTCCCGTGACAGGCTTGTTGATGAAAGACTATTGAGACATGTTAACGCGACACATATCCCGAAAATAATAAGACTCATAAGCTGCCCGGCAGGCAGGAATCGGGCCAGCTCCTTTACATAATTCCCGGGGAGAATAAACACAAACAATACTAAAAGAATCGGGAAAATACAGAGTTCTCCGATAGTCTGGAAAATAAAGGTGGAATTGGAAAAAAGAACATGAAGCTCCTTTCTAATCAAAGCAACGGTAACAGCCTGTTTTCTAAATCCTGTTTTTTCCTTTACTCTCGGTGTTTTTTTTCGGCTTACAACGATACGGTTGCTTATATCCTGAAGGTATGTCTTCCCTGTTACCAGAATCATCAATCCGGCTGCAAAAAGATATAATCCCAGGGAAGGCAGGAGATAGAGGAATCCCCTGCCCGGTAAAAATGACCGGGCAACCCATTCTGCAGGAAAGGCAATGTTCATGAACTGCTTGAATAGCTGTGTTATTCCGTCCAGGCTCGATATATAATCCGGATCCATGAAACTGCGGGAGACAAGAATGTTAAAGATTACAATAATGGCCAGGGAAAGGAACATCCCTCCGACTTCAAATGCGGTCTTGAAAGCCTTTACGTTTATTATCCTGGTGAGCATGACCACAAAAAGGATGGCAAGCGAGAGAGGGAACAGGGCACCGGCAAGAATGTGGATACATGCGGAAAAAAGTAATTCAAAAGAGTATGCAATGGCATTTCCATACACATATGCTGCAAACCCGGTAAGAAACAGGTGAAGCGGAAAACAGTACAGGAGAAGAAGAACGACCCTAGAGATAATAATCTCTCCCGGCTTAAGGGGAAGTGCCATAAGAAGCTGAACATCCCTTGCATAATACATAATGGAGAGGGCAAGCGGTATTCCCATAAGAAAGATGAATACCCAGCTTCCAAGGGTTGCATAGAAAAAGAGGAGTTCGTACTGCCCTGTCTGAATACCCAGAAGAAGCAGATTCCTGTACATATCAATGATATAAAAAATAAAAAATCCTGCAACTACTGCAATACCGGCAAATGCCAGCCAGGCAACCCAGAGAAGATCTCTTCTCTGCAATTCCTTTATCCCCTGGACAGAGAACCAGGTATTTCCCCGGAAAGCGGCAACAACAAGTTTATGTATCTTCATCTGTCATCTCCAGGAACAATTGTTCCAGGGTAGCATTCTTTTTCCCCTCAATTTCCCTGAGTTTTGCAAAGGGGGCTGCTGCCAGGAGTTCCCCTTTATTGATAATCCCTACCCTGTCACAGAGCCTTTCTGCAACCTCCATGACATGAGTGGAAAAAAAGACGGTTTTCCCCATTTTACAATATTCCCTTAACTTTTCCTTAAAATGAAAAGAGGCCTTCGGGTCCAGCCCGATAATCGGCTCATCCATGATAAGGATTTCCGGGTCATGAAGCATGGCGGAAATGATAGAGACCTTTTGCCGCATCCCATGGGAATAAACTGATATGGGATCGTTCAATGCATCATGGAGTTCAAAAAGTTCTGCAAGCTCAATAATGCTTTTCCTGCGGGATAACGGTACATTATATACATCTGCGATAAATGAAAAGAACTTCATGCCGGTCATCTTTTCATATAAAACCGGTTCTTCAGGAACAAATCCGGTAATGGATTTTGCTTTCAGACTCTTTTTTGAGATATCAATATCATTGATATACACTTTCCCGTTATCAGCCTTAAGCAGACCGACCAGGATCTTGATTGTCGTGGTCTTCCCCGCGCCATTAGGGCCGAGAAACCCGAAAAGCTCACCCTTTTTTACTTCAAGACTTAAGTCTTTTACTGCTGTGACCTTTTTATCTCCGGTACCGTAACCCCGGTATAAATTTTCTATTTTAATCATCGTGCTTCTCCTCATATGCAGAAACATTTATATAGCGTTCAACAACATGTAAAAATGCATCAAAATCCACCGGTGCAAAAAGAAATGTTCTGTCATCGGCAATGACCACAAGGCACCGGGTCCGGGTCTGGAGAACTACCCTGGCGCTCTTGCCGTTTTTTAACGCAAACCATCCAAACCCAACATTACCCAGGGAATATCCATTTGTCCGGACAGACGGCCTGTATTCCGAATTCTTCAGATCATCAATCATAAAAGCCCTGTCGATTTCCTCCCATTTTATGGTAAACTCACCATAGTTATTCGAATAAAGGCCGCTATCCGTTACTGCCAGTTTTGTATCCCGGTAAAAGAAAAAAAGAAGACCTCCGCAGATAATGGTGACAATAATACACATAATTATTTTCACCGGCCATTTCCCCTTTTTAAGAAAGATTGGGGGAACCGCAATCACATAGATTCCTATCATTATCCAGAGGAGAAATTGCGGTGCCGGGAAGATTATTTCCATATGATGTTGTCCCCTTTCATTATCAAAAGGAAACCACCTCCTTTGGAGGTGGTCTATTTCCTCCTTATTATATTTATTATAAAGGCTATGCCTTTCAGATTCTTTTGATTTAGAAAAAGCCACCTGCTCTGCAGGTGGTCTTTTACTTTTCTTATCTACTACCTTATTACACTATAATTTAGGTTCAACATACGTTGGATCCAATTATCATTAAAAAAGGTCTATAATTATTTTCTATTAATAATCAAAGAATATCAAATACAAAAAGAGTTTTTAGAGTTTTTTTGTTCCTTGACATTTTCTTTCATTTTATGCTAAGCATGCCTTAATTAAAATACAGGGAGGAAAAGAGAATGAATATAGACAAATCAGTACTCAATGATGAGGACAGACAGAAAATAGAGTATCTTGGAAATCCGCATATAAATAAGTATATGGAGACATATGTGAATCTCCTGAAACCGGCAAAAGTAACGGTTATTACCGATAAGCAGGAAGAAATCAATTATGTCCGGAACAGGGCGATTGAACTTAAGGAAGAGACAAAACTTGCAATGACCGGCCATACAATCCACTATGACGGGTATTATGACCAGGCCCGGGACAAGGCAAATACCAGTGTTCTCGTAACACCGGATATGAAAATGAGCAAGGTCATCAATACAAAGGAACGGGAAGCCGGGCTTAAGGAAGTTCTCGGGATTATGGATGGAGCCATGGAAGGGAAGGAAGCGGTTGTCCGTTTTTTCAGCCTTGGTCCTGTGGGTTCGAAATTCTCCATTCTTGCATTCCAGATTACCGATTCTTTTTATGTTGCCCACAGTGAGGATATCCTTTACAGAACAGCATACGAGGAGTTTAAGAAGCTCGATGGGTCAGATGATTTTTTCACTTTTATTCATTCTGCCGGTCCCCTTGACGAACGGGGAGTGACAAAGAATATCAAGAACCGGAGAATTTATATTGACCTGAAAGGGGATATCGTTCTTACCGTAAATAACCAGTATGCCGGAAACAGCCTCGGGTTGAAAAAACTCGCCCTGCGTCTTGCCATTTACAAAGCAAACCACGAAGACTGGCTGGCAGAGCACATGTTTCTTATGGGGGCAAAGCCGGAAGGGAAAAGCCGGGTTACCTATTTTACCGGTGCCTACCCGAGTGCATGTGGAAAGACATCCACCGCAATGATCCCCGGCCAGACAATTGTCGGGGATGATATCGCATATTTGCAGGAAAGGGATGGTCTTGCATATGCAGTTAATATCGAACAGGGCATCTTTGGGATCATTACCGATGTGAATCCGGAGGACGATCCCCTTATTTACGAAACCCTTACCACACCGCGGGAATTGATCTTTTCCAATGTGCTTGTGAAAGACAGGGTTCCTGCCTGGCTCAATATGGGAAAAGAACTGCCTTCCGAAGGGATGAATCACTACAGCGATAACTGGACACTTGGAACAAAGGACAAAGACGGCAAGATCGTGGAGCATGCCCATAAAAACGCCCGGTATACCATGAGAATTCAGGAACTGGAGAATGCAGATCCGAACCTGAATGACCCGGACGGTGTCCCGGTCCAAGGCGTTATTTACGGGGGCCGTGATTCCGATACCTCTGTCCCGGTTTACCAGAGTTTTAACTGGGCGCATGGCGTGTTTATCGGTGCGACAATTGAATCCGAAACAACCTCTGCAACCCTTGGCAAGGAGGGTGTACGGACATTCAGTCCCATGGCAAACATCGATTTTCTTGTCGTACCCCTGGGAACATACATCAGGAACCACCTCCGCTTTGGGAAAAGTCTGGACAATCCGCCGCTGGTCTTTGCGACAAACTACTTTTTAAAGGAAAAGGGCATGTTCCTGAATCACAAAGTGGACAAGAAGGTCTGGCTTATGTGGATGGAGGGCCGCGTGCATCATGAGTATGATGCCATCGGGACCCCTATCGGATACATCCCGAAATACCAAGACTTAAAAGCATTATTTAAACAGATTTTTAACAGGGATTATACCAAAGCCGGGTACGATGTCCAGTTTTCCATCCGCGTTTCCAACTGGCTGGAAAAAATGGAGCGGATGGAAAAAATCTTTGCAGATGAAGAGAATGTACCGGAAGAGTTCACTACTGTACTGGAAGAAGAGAAAAAGCGGCTCCTGGAAGCAAAAGCGAAGTACGGCAGGGATATTATCCCGCCGGATGAATTCCTGTAAGAGAATAGAAAGAGCCGCCGGGAATTGGCGGCTTTTTTATTTGTAGACCCGGATAGATAGTAACATATTTCACTGATTCCGAATTTTAAAAAAGTAAAACCTCTTATGTCATGAATATATCTGTTTAATAATTGTATGCTGAAATTAATAAAGAAAAATATTATATTTAAATACAAGGGAGGTATTATGGAGAGAAGAAGATTTATAACTTATAAAGGGCACAAAATACTTTATATTGATCATACTGGTCTTAAGGAAAATGAAATAGTGGAAAATATGAATCATGCTAATAAAATCATGATGGAATGCAGTGACACCAAATTACTGCTGATAATAAATTTTACAGATACATTTGGAACCGAGAAGATTATGGTAAAGCTAAAGAGTCCGGATTCCATAGCAGCTATGAAAAAAGTGAAAAAAACCGCTGTTCTTGGTATTGTTGGTATTAAAAAGATACTCCTGAATGCATACAATCAATTTATCAAGCAAAATGTGCGGGCTTTTAATACCATGGAAGAGGCACAGGAATACCTGATTTCCGAATAAATACCCTCTTACATCCTCCTTGAAATAGGATATTTAGCGGATCAGGAATGTCTGTATACGCACGGGTTATGTCGAGCAGTTTGCCTGTAAAACAGGAATCCGCAAGCAGGCAGATGTGGCCTGTCTTTATCCTGCCTAAATAATCGAGAAGCTCGTAGTTGGGAAGCCAGTACCCGGCTTCCGATTCCATATCACTATATCCATGTCCTGCGCGCCTATTGCTATCTGCATGTCTAACTCTTTTTCTGTTGATTCCAGTCCCCGCTCTTCACTATATGAGGAATGAGGACAGTAAAACAAAAAGAATCATTATCAATATTAATGAAGAAATACGAAAAAAAATTATATTACCTCCTCTGGATAAATTTATTTTTATATTTAGAATTGTTTTTTATGAAATCATACCCTTGATTTTCCGTGTACATTATTGTAGAAATTAAGAAGCAGGATTGTGCTGTTTTTAAGAGTCCATTTTGTTAAAAGCGGGATCGTGCCGGAAGGGAATAAATGGAAGAGAATATTGTTCCGTTTAAAGAAGAATATATAAACTCTGCCGTACACCTGTTCACGAATAATTATCAGAAAGCACAGGCAGAAAACGGCCTGCTTCCCCACAGGGTGATGGATGAACCGGAATGGATTATCGATGCGCTGAAAACAAAAGTGAATAATCCGGGGGTAGCGGTTTTCCAGCAGGGGAAATTCGTTGCCTATATGATAACCGGATATCACTTTACTTTCAAAGGTCAAAAAACTGCCTCAATACCAGAATACTGTCATGGTTCAATAGAAGAAAATAAAAAGCATTTGTATCACCGGATGTATATGGAATTGGCAGGCTTCTGGATTAAAAGCAACATACATCTGCATATTATCGGTCATCTGTCATATGACCGTGCATTAAAAGAGATTCTTTTTGAACTTGGCTTTGGTGCGATTTTAAAGGAACAACTTAAGGAGTTATCCTCAATCCCGGGTGTCCCGGAAATAGAAATTATTGAAGAAAAGAATGTAGAGAACCTTTTACCTGTTGCAATTGAGCATAACCATTACTATACAAAATCGCCGATATTCATACGAAAGAATACGGACCGGGACAACGTTCTGGATGACCTGCGGAAGCATGCAGCCCGGGGTGATGCAATTCTTGTATACTATGAAAACAAAAAACCCTGTGCATATTTTATAGTAGGGGAATCGGAAGATAAAGAGGGAGAAGGGTTTCTCCTTCGAAAGACAAATACTGCACAGATTAGATCCGCCTATGCCGTTCCTGCCTGCCGCGGTAAAGGTATAGGAAAAGCCCTGCTCCAATACGCAATAAACCGGGCTAAAAAACACGGCTATGAACGGCTGTTTGTTGAACATGAATCTGCCAATTATTACGGGGGTACTTTCTGGAACAGACATTTTGTTCCGTATTTATATGTTTCGATGAGATATATTGATAATACTATTACTTCCTCACCATCCACACCCCAAGACCTGTAAAAAAAACGGCAATGCAAAACAATACACAAACAATAACAAGCAGGATAACCGAAGTAGTAGCAGTTTCTCCAATATACCTATCCGGGGTATTCATGGTGATAACAAGCCCTTCATGCGTGGGTCTGATTGTCTCCCTGTCCGGGATACCGAGAACCCGGAGAGGAGTACCGTCCGGGATGATATATTCGCTATACCGGTATTCCGTATGGTTCAGGGTTTCATTCCTGTTGAGTGTTTCAACAAGCCCCCCTTTCACCCGGAGGTTATCTTTGATAAGCCGGAATTTTCTGTCCTGGACCGTAAAAGGAATGTCGGCAAGCTTTTCTATTTTCTCCGATATGTGCCAGGTTTTATCCACATCCCCATCCGAATCAGTGTCATAGGTGGCATATTCCGAGGTATAGGAAAAATAAACACAGGGCATTTCCGCTCCCCTGGACACGAGGAGTTCTGCCGGATCTGCGGCTTTTATAGTACCGGAAATCCAGCAGGGTTTGTTTTGATATTCCAATACGGTAGCGGAAGTCTCTGCCCTGGGGGCTTTTTTCGCTATTGCAATTTCTTTGTTTATATCAACATAGACAGTAAGAAGGTTTGAAGCAACGAAACCAATAATAAGGGCACAGGCAAAAAAAAGAATGATAATCCCTGGTTTCTTTTTCATCAATTTATAGCATAAGTCTTAAGGAATGGGGCGTCAACCTGTTTTTCATTATTATGGATGACTCCCGTCTTTACATCCATACCAGAACCACCAGCCGTCGGTTGTCACATGAATGATATAACCCTCCGAGAGTGGAACAGTCGAGTCTGTTTTTGTCACGGTAAAATAATACTCCCCGGCAGGAAGGCCATAGTTTATATAACATCCCGGATTAATGGTTGCGATAAAGACATTATTCACATAAAAATTCAGGGGCATACCTGAAAGCTGGCAATTCCCGTTATTACTGTTATAAATTTTACCTGAATACATATATAGTTCATAATCGGTATATTCTCCGGTATAGTTCCCTTCATCATCAAAATAGGATTTCTCATCCCAGTTCCACCATTCATTCGTATCCGCATCTGTATCCGTACCCTCCCATTCCCCGAAGGGATTTGTACTTTCCATGATATATCCGTATCGGTACTCGGAAAAATCACTGTAACCGGCCTTATTCCCTGCACAGACAGAATAATAATAGTAGATTCCCGGTTCCACATTAACATCGATAATAGAGGTCACATCCGTTTCCATAAGAAACTCCCATGCGTCCATACCTGCATGCCAGCGTTCAACATAATAGGTTTCGGCATTCGGCACTTTTGACCATGAGATAACGATTTGATCCGTATATTCTCCCATGGATACATACAGGTTAAAAGGGATAGCCGGTATCTGTATTGTTTTTTTCATGACATGGATGTATACGGGATTACTGCTTTCACTCTCCCCGGATTGATTTGATGCGGTAATACTGTACCAGTAATGTGTATTATTATTCACCTTTTCATCAAAATAGGTGGTATCCGGGGTAAAGCCGATCTTTTCCCATATGTTTTTCTTTTCATCCCACCGGTATATTGTATAGGTATTTGCAGCTTTTACCCTGTCCCATTCTATAAACACGAATTCATCATACATGCTCACCTTTACCCCCTGGGGAATACCAGGTAATTTGTTTTTCGCACTATCCCGGGCATATCCTTCCACATAGTCACTGTACTCGCTTTTTCCCGCTTTTCCCACGGAGACCACTGCATAAAGATAGAGTTTCCCGGGAACCACATTCGTGTCAAAATAGAAATCTTTGGTCGATTTCCCGATTTCCTCTGCTTTTGTTTTTTCATTACTTATCCGGTAAACAATGTATGAATCGGCATTCGATATTCTGTCCCAATCTATTTTAACCTGGTTATCATAGACACCCCTGGATGCCATCAGGTTCTGGGGTGCCTGCGGTATTTCGGCCGGGGTACTCTGGACATCATCATACATTACCCATGCTTCAAAGGTAATTTTCTCGAAAATATCATAATCAATCCATATATAACCTTTTTCTCCCCAGGATGTGCCCCAGGAGTTTATGAGTTTATATGCCTTTTTTGAATCATCATACCCCACCACGAGGATTGCATGACCGCCCATATCACGGCCGCGAATGGATTTGTAGATTCCCCCGGAGTAGGTATCGAAGTTTTCATACACTTCGAGCCCCACGACTATACAGTTTTTTCCTGCAAGAATCGATTTCATCGTATAACGATTGCGAAAATCGACAGACATATAGGATTTCGCCCTGAAGTTTTTTGCTTCATTATGTGCAACAGATTGGGGTTGTTTTGTGTAATTATCTTCTCTATACGGCATGGAGGCCAGGGTGGCGCACCCCTTTGTTTTCATAAGTTCCAGGGCATCGGGGATATAAGCCCCCTGGTCGATCCCGCCATTAATCTGATTATAAATATAGGCAGGAGAAAAAAGGTGGGAATCGTTATTCAAAGACCAGTTTCTTTCCACCTGTTCATGAAATGATTTATAGGCATACGCAGTGGACCACCCGGTACAGCTTGACTGTTTCCCCTGGTATCCGGGCGTGGGAAGATACCCGGAAAGATCGATTTTTGACGGCAGGGATTCGCCCTGAACACTCCTTAACGGCCGTCTTTTTGTCTGGAAGCTTTTAAGCAGATTTTCCGGTGTTTTCTTGAGTCCTTTCAGCCTGCTTTCTGTACTGTTGTCTTTTGAAAGTTTGTGCGCATCCTCATGAACAAGGGCTTTTTCCCTTGAAGCGCAACTGAAAAAGAATGATGCAATAAGAAACAGTATAAAAAGCCTGGTTTTCATCAGTATTCCCCCTCTATACATTATCTTTTGTAAATATATTCACTATTTTATCTCAATAAATGGAAAAAAACAAGCAAAAGAGGGGGTGAACCAGCTTATCTGAATGAACCACCCATGATAAAATACTGGGTGCTTTTTAAAGCTTATTATAGTATAATATATAAATAGATAAGGATAGTGTGTATGAAGAAACGGTTTGTAGTTATGTTTTTTCCGGTACTTTTTTGCTTTCTTTTATTCGGAGAAGGAGAGAAAGGAGTCATTCTTAAAAATAAGGAAGGAAATGAAGGAAAGCGGTGGGCTCTTTGTATTGGTATTAACAATTATATGGATGATTCTATAAGTACACTTGAAAAAGCCAGGAATGATGCCATTTTCCTTGGAGAGATGTTTCAAACCCGGGGGCAGTTCGATCATGTTTTTATCATGACAGACAATCTCGATTTTATGGATCCTCTTTTTCCTGTGAAAGCAAATATCGAAGAGAAAATAGATTACCTTCTTGAGTTTACAGACAAGGACGACCTGGTCGTCATATCATTTTCCGGTCACGGTATTTCAGATACAAACGGGAATGGCTATCTTCTTGCAGTCGATACCAGGATAAGCAATAAACTGGAAACATCGGTAAAAGTTGAAACGATGGTGAATAAATTAAAGATAAAGGGTTTGAAAAAAACCCTTCTGCTTATCGATGCATGCAGGGAAGAACTTCTCGAGACAAAAGGAGTTGGAAACGCGGGATTACAGGCTAAGCTGTTCAGCAACGCAGAAGTAGCAGCAATCTTTTATGCAACAAAAGCCGGGTGGTACAGTTATGAAGACCTGGAATCTGAAAATGGCGTGTTTACCCGGTATCTGCTGGAGGGTATGGAAGGGAATGCTGATGCGAATAATGACGTTATTGTTTCTTTTTCCGAACTGGAACAGTATGTACAGGAAAAGGTAATGGAGTGGTCACTCCGTACCGGGAAGAAACAAAAACCGTATACGAAAATTCATGGTGAAAAGTTTGGAGACCTGGGTCTTACTGTTGCTGCCAGGGACATTACTCATGATAAAAACCAGGAAACCGGGAAAACCGGACCATCAACCGGACACACAATGGTAAGGGTAAAAGCAGGGAAATTCATAATGGGCGGGAATGATGCAAAAGCTGCCGGGAACGAAAAACCCCCTCATACAGTTGTATTAACCAGGGATTTCTATATAAGTTCATGCGAGGTGACTTTCGACGAATACGATCTCTTCTGTGAGCAGGCAGATTATGACAAACCTGCTGATATGGGATGGGGCAGGGGGAAAAGACCGGTCATAAATGTAAGCTGGTATGATGCCGTAGAATACTGTAACTGGCTTAGCAAGAGGGATGGCTTTGATCCCTGTTATGCGTTTGTTGAGGGCGATGTTATATGTGATTTCTCGAAAAACGGCTACAGGCTTCCCACGGAAGCAGAATGGGAATATGCTGCAAGGGGCGGGAGTAATGGAAAAGGGTATGCATATGCCGGCAGGAAAACTCCTGATTCGGTAGCCTGGTATGGAAGTAATTCCGGGGACAAAACACATCCGGTATCGGAAAAAAAACCGAATGAACTGGACCTGTATGATATGTCGGGAAATGTATGGGAATGGTGCTGGGACTGGTACTCGGAATACAGTGTACAGGAAAAGACCGATCCAACAGGTCCTGATTCCGGAGAACGCCGTATACACCGGGGCGGATGCTGGTATACCTCGGGATATTATGCCAGGGTGTGTGCCCGGAGTATGGGTAAACCGGACCAGTGGTGGCAGACAACAGGCTTCCGTATGGCAAGAACTGCCGAGAAAACACTTATTCCCTGATTCTCCCATCATTCATCTCTGAATAAATAATCCTCCAGAAAGGGATATATTTCGTTTACAGGCAACATATTGGATTAAAAAGATATTCATTCTGTAACTTCCTGATCTTGCATATCTATTTAATTCAATATATGATTGATGAAAATCAAGAATGAGAGAATAAGGATGTTTGAACAGATATCACAAACGCTATCCGGACCGCTTTTGAATGAAAATATTAATATATTTTCCATACTTATCGGATTTACCCTGGCTGCGATACTCAGCTTTTTTATATCCCTGATCTACAAGCGGTTAAACCGGGGAAGAGAGAATATTCATTTTATGATGCAGTCGCTTATCGTCCTTTCCATGACAATAGCTGCTGCGATGATGATTGTAGGAAATGAACTTGCCCGTGCATTTGGTCTTGTGGGTGCTGTTTCGGTTATACGGTTCAGAACAGCAGTGCAAAATTACCGCGATATGGCATTTGTATTTATTGCAATTGTTATTGGGATGGCTTGCGGACTGCAATTCTATATCCTTGCCGGCATTATAGGAATGAGTACAGGTATTCTGTTACTCATATTGGGAGTAATCGGTTTTGGTAAGGAAATAACACATAAACATTACCTGTTACGAATAAATTTCAGTAAAAACGGTATTACAAGGCAGAATTTGGAAAAAGAGCTTGCATCAACAGTTTCTTCCTTTCAATTTACCGGTATGAAGACAAACGACAGAAGAAGCTGGATGGAGTATAGAATCCAGGTGCGAAATCAAGGTAATATAGATAATCTCATAACAAATTTAACAGAGAAATATGCTGAAAATAAAGTTGTCGTAAGGATTTTATTGGTTTTAAAATAATTCTTTCTATTTAAGGGGTTCGGCATGTAATTCGACCCGCCTGTTACGATACTCTTTATCGGGATCAGAGGTAACAGGGTTCTTTGAACCGAATCCTCCAATACGGCTGGTTTCTTCAGTGATTGCCCCACGGGTTATCAATTCTTTCTGCACAGTAAGCGCCCGTTCCAGAGAAAGTTCCTTCCGTTCCCCCTCTGAACCAGCCCTTGCTGTATGCCCGTTTATAATCAGGAGTACATCATCTTTATAATCCATGATACATAATAAAAGAAGGTCGTATTTTTTCTCTTCACCAGGGTCAATGATATTTGATGAATTGGGCGCAAAATAGATCGGACCGATACGCTTCAGTTCATCGTTTATTTTATCAATATCTACGGGAACAGCCGTTTCTTCCGGTTCTGCTGTTGCCGTTTCTGTGGCGGTTTCCTGTTCAGTACTTACCGGAGAGGGTGTATCTTTTACCAGGGTTTCCTGGGTAGATACAGGATGCGTGGGTTCCGGAGGACGATTATTTGTTACAGTGTCCCATGGGCGAAGAATCATAAAAAAATAAATAGCACAGAATACAAGGATAATTAATGACGCGATGATAAGTATCGGAATAATGATATCCCGTGCTTTTGTATCCGGGACTTCTTCCTGATTCTTATCCTTTTTTAATGACGTATGGATTCTTGATTTCCCGGTATCTGTAATGGACAGATCGATGGAAAATAATGTCCCGGAACCTTTCTTACCATTATCTTCATGTTTATCCTTTTTTAAAGAGGACTCCCAGTTGTTTCTGGGGATTCTTACCTGTTTTCTTAAGATATCTTTACTCAGAACAGAGATATTAAGTGAATAATCTGTATCCAGTATAAATTTTAATGTTATTCTGGGTTCTCCTGCTTTTGCCATGGGAAGATTACTAATAAGCAAGGTGCCAATGGAACAATATCTATCACTATATGCCGGTTCACTTATGAGTACTTCCACTTCTGCTTTTTTCTGATAATCGACAATTGTTGTTATCGTTGTCTCTGTACCGGAAGCAGATGCTATATTACCGATTTGATGAATTGTGTTATCATATAATTTAATTCCGACATTTACCATTTCTTTCCCTTGCCTGCCTGCAAAACTATAAAAAAAGGAACCTGTTCTATTAATTATTATTATATGTGTTACGATTTTAATCAAGTAAAAATAAAGTAATTCATGATAAATACTTAATTTTTAAAAGTAAAAAAATCATTTTTTACGTATGCAAACAAAAAACTTCAGGTCATGATCTATTAGAGTATATATCCTTTGATTTATAGGGGAAACGGGTAAGGTGAATAAACTTTTCAGCCCGGTTCCCTCAAAAATCAATTTTTTTGCAGAAAATTACCGGTAATATTATAAAAACCTTGTCCTGAATGCTTGAATACCAGGAGAATTTAACATAAAATCTATCATTATTTATGAATCAAAAATCCGAAGTTCTTTATGGTGAAAATAAAAATGAATATAATGACAATAAGTGAATATAAAAGTAAGTATATAAAAGATGCAGGATCATAAGAGAACCTTACTAAGGAGCTATCAGTATGTCTTTTGATAAAAATAAGATAGATGAAGGGATAAAAACTGCACAATTACCCTTTATGAAATGTCTGGAGGAAATCGGAAAGCGTGTTGTTGGTCAAAAAAATGTACTTGAAGGTATGCTCATGGGTATTCTGGCCGGGGGGCATGTTCTTCTTGAAGGAGTACCCGGGCTTGCAAAAACACTTGCAGTAAAAACAATCTCTGATGTTTTTACTGCATCTTTTAAACGAATTCAATTTACACCGGACCTTTTACCGGCAGATCTTACCGGGACAATGGTGTACAGGCCACAGACAGGGGAGTTTATCCCTAAAAAAGGCCCCCTTTTTGCAAATATTGTACTGGCAGATGAAATAAACAGGGCACCTGCCAAGGTACAATCTGCACTTCTTGAGGCTATGGAGGAAAAACAGGTAACAATTGGAGAACAAACATTTCCCCTTCCAAAACCATTTTTTGTTCTTGCCACTCAAAATCCCATTGAACAGGAAGGAACCTATCCTCTTCCCGAAGCCGAACTGGACAGGTTTATTCTAAAAATTAGCATACATTACCCAAATTTTCAGGAAGAAGTGGAAATTGTAAAACGCATTGGTATAGACAGGGACATTCCTGTGAATAAAATTATGGAGCAGGAGAGTATAATAAAACTTAAAAATTTAATCGATTCCATCAAGGTTGATGAAAGGATTATCGAATATATTGTTGCGCTTGTTGCTATCTCCAGGGAGAAAGCAAGGAGTAAAGCCCCCTTTGTACGATATATAGAGTACGGCGCATCACCACGTGCTTCCATCTATATTTACCGATGTGCAAAAATATATGCATTTCTTAATGGAAGGGCATTTGTTATCCCGGAAGATATAAAAGCCGTGGCATATCCTGTATTACGGCACAGGATTATCCTGAACTATGAAGCAGAATCCGAAGGGCTTACAACAGATAATGTAATTTCTGAAATTTTGAATTTCGTGAATGTACCATGAACAGTAAACCAGTCAGGTTTTAAAAACAACAATTGTACTTCAACGTTCGTTGGGGCACGAAAGTAATGTATAAGGTATCTATTGCAGTCTGAACAAGGTGATCTATGGAAAGTTCCCGGTTTCTACAAAAAGTGAAAAAAATCGAAATTATCGCGTCCCGGCTTGTAGATAATTTTTTTACCGGGGGTTACCGTTCCGTTTTCAAGGGACAGGGTATTGAGTTTGATGAGGTAAGGGAATATACCCATGGAGATGATATCCGGCTTGTGGACTGGAACGTTACTTCCCGGATGGGAGTGCCGTTTACAAAAACGTATAAAGAGGAACGTGAAATCACCTTATTTCTTATTATCGATCTTTCTGCTTCAGTTTTTTATGGATCCGGGAGTATAAGTAAGAGGGAGGTTGAAAGCGTCGTATTCGCAATTCTGGGCTTATCAGCTATTCTCAATAACGACAGGGTCGGGGGCATCTTCTTTTCGGACCGTATCGAGCGATGGGTGCCCCCGGCAAAAGGGAAAAAGCATGTATTACGACTTATTAACGATCTTTTTTCCATTACACCCGGGGGAAAAGGTTCTGATCTTTCCCTTGCTTTAAGAACGGTTTGTGAAGCACAGAAACGGAGGGGTATTTGTATCATTATTTCGGATTTCAGAACATCAGGTTTCTGGAACGAACTCTCCATTCTTGCCCGGAAACATGATTGTATTGCAGTAAAAATTTATGATCCTGCAGATTTCTGGTTCCCGGAAACAGGGGCAATTGAAATTGAAGACCCGGAAACAGGAAAAGCAATCCTGGCAGGTGGTGTGTTTCATGGATTTAATAAAAATTATAAGGAATATTATGAACGCCACCATCTTGAATGGCTTACAGAATGTCACAAACGCGGTGTGGAAACACTGGAAATCGGTTCATCGGACGATCCCGGTATGAAACTGTATGAATTTTTTCAGAAACGGAAAAACAGGGCTAAATAATGAGGGAAATGTTGATTTTTATTTTGTTGTTCATTTCTTTTTCCTCGAATAAAATCTATTGTGATGATCTGTATAATGTAGAAAGCCTGAATTTCATACCACCCCGCTATTATGTCGGAGATGAAGTGGAATTAAAGATAAAAATCAGTGTTCCCCTGGATAGAGAAGTAACATTACCTGAAAAAAAACAAATTGAAACAGATTGGATAGAAATAACAAACATACAAATACTGCCATTTAAAATAATCGATACACGAAAGGTGCATGATGTGAGTATTTTTTTCATATCATTTAAAACAGGCACCATTACCCTCCCCTATCTTAGAATGGGAGATATTGAATTAACGAATCTGGAGATTCATACATTATCGGTATTGGATAAAAATAAGGAAATAAATCTTGCTCCATCCAGGGGACAGCTTCATCTCCCGGATACCTGGATAAAATTGAGTCTTCTCCTGCTTCTTGTTATTCTTGTTCCGGTATTCCTTTTTATTATTTCAAGGTATGCTTTGAAATGGTTCATTAAAACCGGGAAACATATCCAGATAATCCCGTCCCATACCATTCTTTTAAAAGGCTTAAAAAAACTTAAGAAACAGATGAAAACCCTGGATTCCCGGTCATTCTATATTGTCCTTTCAGATCTTTTAAAAAATTACCTTCAAATACGGTTATTAATTCCTGCACTTACTTCAACAACCAGGGAAATATCCGCATTATCCTATCATAATGTACTGGACAGGGAATTAAGCAATGAAATCTTAAAGATCTTAAGCCTTTCCGATTTTGTAAAGTTCGGGGGAAGATCATCGAGTGAAGCTGAAATGAATGAAGTAATCAGCAAGATTACGTTTATTGTAAAATGTATAGAGGAGGAGAAAAAAAGTGTGGAGCCTTGAACACCCATTTTCTTTACTTCTCTTTCTCATCCTTCCTTTTTTGATCTATTTTGTTCATTTTAGAAAAAAAAGGGGGGGAGTCATCCTGTTTAATTTCAATATATGGAAGAACCGGAAATATTTCCGGAAAATACATCCGGGACGGATATTCAATGTTTTCTTCTGGGTAATATTCTGGTGCGGATTCTGTTCGTACATTATAGCTCTCGGGGGACCGCATATGATTGAAAAAGAGCGTATCTATCTTACAAAAGGGATAGATATTATCATCGTCCTGGATGAATCCGGCAGTATGTCAACCCCGGATTTTGAGCCCGGGAACAGGTTTGAATCTGCAAAAAGGGTAATTAATCAATTTACACATTCCAGGGAAAATGACCAGATAGGCCTGGTCACCTTCAGTTCGGATGCAATCCTCCGGGTACCGCCCACGCTTGATTACACAAT
Organism: Spirochaetales bacterium; assembly: GCA_016935735.1. GTDB lineage: Bacteria > Spirochaetota > Spirochaetia > SZUA-6 > JAFGRV01 > JAFGRV01. The sequence continues at coordinate 18,528 of JAFGQK010000049.1, forward strand.
GCTGGAAGAACAATTGCAGAATTTAACATTAATGGAATTGGGGGAGGAAACCGCTATCGGGATGGGAATTGCTGTTGCTGCACTCCATCTTAAATCGAGCAGGGCATTAAATAAAATCATTATCCTTATTACGGATGGTGTTAATAATACCGGGAGGGTTACTCCCGAACAGGCGGCTCTTCTTGCATCCCGGACAGGAATCCGGATATACACGATTGGAATAGGAAGAACAAGTGATTCCGAATGGACATATAAAGACCTGGATACAGGAATCCAGATAACGGGACTCAGTGGGGAATTCGATGAGTATATGCTTATGAAGATAGCTCAAGTATCCGGGGGAAAATACTTTTATGCCGGTAATCCCAGGTCTTTGAATTCAATTTTTGAGGAGATTGATTCTGTGGAAAAGACAGAAAAGCGATTTCGAATCAATGTAAAAAGGATACCTTACCATGAACTATTCATACTTGTAGGGCTTTTATGCATTTTTACCAGCTATTTGGGAAGAAGATTATTACTCAAGGAGATTTTTTAACATGATTATAGAAAAAGCAGAATACCTGTGGTTTCTGTTGCTTATTATCCCCCTGGCATTTCATTATTATTTAAGTTTTTCTTCCGGTAAAAAGGATTTATTGCATATTGGCGGGAAATGGCGTTTTGAATCACTTTATAACATTTACATGGTAAAATATTTCTTTATTTTTCTTTTTTTTGTTCTTTCTTTTATTTTTTCCATTCTTGCTTTATCGGATTTTAAATGGGGGGAAAAACTTGTGGAAGATTACCGGAGTGGCTATGACATTATTATTTGCCTGGATGTATCGGTGAGTATGCAGGCAGATGATATTGTTCCAACCAGGTTGAAAGGGGCCGTGGAAGTAATAAACAGGCTTATGGAAGATATGTGGAACAGCAAATTCGGGGTGGTGATATTCAAAGGCAAGGCGGTAAGGATATGGCCGCTTACCGATGACCTTGAGGCAATTAAACTCTTTTTAAACACGGTAAGCCCGGATCTTATTACAATACCGGGTACAAATATACAGGAGGGCCTTGCAGTTGCATTAAACACCTTTGGAAAAAGCGGCCGCTATCAGGTAATTGTTCTTCTTACAGACGGAGAAAGCCCGGACAATAATATAATAAAAGAAGCGAAAAAAGCTGCAAGCAGGGGTATTCCTGTAATTTCTGTTGCCTGCGGTACCGAGAAAGGAAGCAGGATACTCCTTGATGGAAGAAGGTTTGTGACCAATTCCAAAGGGGAAAAAGTGGTTTCAAAAGCAAATAAGCAGCTTCTAAAACTTATTTCATCGGTAAGCAATGGGAAATTCTTTGAATTATATGAATCAGGAAAAATCAAAGATGAAATCCTTTCTATTGTTACCAGAATCGAAGATGAAAACCTTGATAGAAGCCTGAAACTGGAGAAAATAAGCGGATACCGGCTTTTCCTCGGTTTTACCATTTGCTTCCTTATTATAGCACTCATAACCAGGGGATTCCGATGGGAAAATATGTTTTGAATAAATTTTTAATCATCACTCTTTTTTTAACAATCCTGTGCAGTGGTTGCGGGTTTAAAGAACCTTTGATAGAGGTCCTTGATGGCAATTACCGGTACATGAGCGGTGATTATACCGGAGCGACAATCAGTTATATAAAAGCGCTTGAAAAAAAGAGTTATACAGAATGGATTTATTATAACCTGGGTAATGTTTATAATGCATTGGGAGAAACAGATGCGGCAGTGGAAGAACTATTACGTGCATCAAAAACCGAATACCAGGAGGTCCTTTTCCGGACACATTTTAACCTTGGAAATATTTATTTTGGTCTTGGAAAATACGAGAAAGCGATAGAGCATTATAAACAGTCACTAAAGGCAAATCAGAAGGAGATTGATGCAAAAATCAATCTTGAACTGGCAGTTGAAAGAATGGAAAAGGAAAAAAGTATTGAACAAAACCAATCCCTTATAAAAAAGCAGGCAGAAACCTTTGAGAATAAAGAGATTGATACGATACTTGATTATATTAAAGAAAGGGAGGCTCTGGTTTGGAAATTACTCAATCAAGCAGAACCAGGAACATCAAACACAGACGATTGGTAATCATATGTCTTTTTTTTCTCTTTTTTTTCCAGCAAAACCTGTTCCCGGAAAAGGCTTTAAAAAGGGAAATCATTTCATATGAAAATGCGGGAAATCTTCCACCGCTCTATAAAGAAGAAATTGAGATACAAAAGAGCCAGGATTTGTATAAAAATCCTTTTATTTATTTTTGCTTTTTGCCCGGAATAATTGTATTTATCCTGTTATTCCTTTTTAAAAAAAGAAAAACATCCAGCCACCTCTTCCTTTTTTTTATACTATTATCCCTGTGTCTGGGTGCAAAGGGCAATAGTCCGGATGTTATAGAAGAAGGAATACACTATTTTGAAAGAGGTGAATATAATGATGCGCTTAAAGTGTTCAAGCAGGCAGAAGTTTTTTGGGGGCCGCTCAAAGGACTTTGTTATAATAATGCACTCTGTTATTATCACCTGGAAAAAAAAGGATATGCTGTCTTTGAGCTTTATAGAGCAATAAAAAAAGATCCTTTAAAAAAACGGTTTTTACAAACCCTTGCACTTATAGAAAAAGAATATGAACTTTCGTCCCAGGTTAATCCTGCACCGTTTATTCATCCGGATATCCCGTTTATCTGCCTGCTCGTGTTATTTAACAGTACATGTATATTATTGGGACTTGGATTCAGATTTAAAAAAGGGAGTATTGTTATTGTATTTGTATTATTTACTTTATGTACTATCGGTGCAGCTGCTCTTTTTATTGCCACCCAGTTTCAATTGCAGGAAAAAATATGTGTTGTTATTTCCCGGAATGGTATACTCAAACAAATACCACTCCCTTCATCAAGAACCTGGGTATTGCTCAAAGAAGGAACCTCGGTGAAAGTCCTTGGAAGTGCAAAGGGTTACTATCTTATTAAAACAGGGAGGGGGCTCAAAGGATGGATACGTGAAGCAGATGTAAAGGTTGAATAAAAAAAGCAAAGTTTTATAGAGATTTGTATGAAGAGAATTATTTGATTGATTTTTCCCGGGAAATCGATCATATTTAAATTGGAGAGGAAAAGGCATAAATCTTTATAATAAGGAAATGAAAGAATGAATGATAACGATTGGAGTATAAAAAAATTAATGGGACCGGTTATCACACGGTTAATCGCCTATGGAACCAATCCAATAGACATTGAAAGAATAATGAATAAGCTCGAAGGGGTGAACCTTCTTAATTCAAGGGTACTGGAAGAAAATTGGTGGGATGAATGGCACAGTACAGCACAAAAGTATATAAAAATAGCAAAAAAAGCAGAAGAGAAAGACAATCATATAACAGCCAGGGAAATGTACTATTTTGCTTCCTCATGTTATTATGCCGCTTTCTTGATTAATTATATCAATATGGAACACAAAAAGCAGGCATATATGAAATTTATGGATACCTATAAACAATGTATCAGTCATTATCATACCCCGGTTGAGATAATCGAAATCCCGGTTATGGAAAATAAAACAATACCGGGGTATCTGCATCTTCCGGGCCGTAATGGATCTTATGCCTGTGTTATTATTCTTACAGGTATCGGGACATCAAAAGAAGAAACACATTTTTCGGCAGGACCTTTTATTGAAAGGGGTATTGCTGTGGTAACCATGGATATACCGGGAATCGGTGAATCCCTGTTTTTCCGGGATATCAAGTTTCAAATGCCTGATATTATCAAAGCTATTTCCCGTACGATTGATTATCTGGGAAAAAGGAATGATATTAATTATGGAGAAATCGGTGTATATGGAATATGCATGGGAGGATCAATCTCATATAAGGCGGCTTCTTTTGATCGTCGTATAAAATTCTGTATTTCCTCTTTTCCCATACGAATAGAAAAAACAGATGTAAAAAAAATACCCTTGTGGATAAGAGAAGGTAAATGGCCGGATTATTATTCCGGGTCCCTGTCAGAAAAGGAGTTTACCGGTGGATTGGTCATATCAGAGGATGAGGTGGTAAAATGCCCCTTTTTTTTGATACATGGAAGGCATGATAACTGGACACCGCTGGATGATGCAATGGAGTTATTCCATAGAGTAAAAGAGAAAAAGGAGTTTTTGATTATTGAAGATGAACCTACTCTTTCCGGGGAATATGCGGTTACCCATATGATTACTGTAGGGGAACAGCATCACTGGATAAAACACATTGTAGCTGATTGGGCAAAAAAGCAGATAACGACAGGATAACAAAGTAATAACAGTTTTTCTGTTCAATCTGAAATATCTTACTGTATAAACAAAGCAGGTAAAAAGGAATTTCTGGATGGTTAAGAAATATGCCGGTTTAAATGTAATTCTCGAAACCTGGGCAGAGAAAACCCCGGATAAAGAAGCAGCGGTAATAGAAGGTGAAAGAATAACATTTGGACAATTGCAGGATACAGCAAAAAAAATAGCATCAAGTTTATATGCAGCCGGAATAAGGAAAAAAGACAGGGTTGGGATTATTTTCCCGAATTCAATAACGTGGTATACCTGCTACTGGGGGATCATCAAGATCGGTGCCATCCCTGTCCCTTTTTCTCCCCAGCTTGGAGAATATGAAATGATTGAATTGTTTCACAGGACAGGAATCCGTCTTTGTTTTACCTGCCGTGAATTCAGGGGAAATAACCATTATGAGCAGATAAAGAAACATTTTCCCGGTTTTATGGATCTTAAGATGCTTGTTGTGAATGATGTGTGTAAAGAGAATGGAAATATTATAAGCCTGAACAACTTTATATCCGGGTACTCCGGTAATATAGACGAATATGATATGCAGCTTTTACCCAATGATCCGCTTATGCTGGTATGTTCCTCCGGTACAACCGGCAAACCCAAGATTATTTTGGTTGAACATGAAGGTTTTCTGAAATCTGCCATGGATATGTCCGACTACCTCGGTTTTACCAGTAAAGAGATCATGCTTCTCGGCATGCCCCTGTATCACCAGGGGGGATTTGGTATGGGATTACAATCACTGGTAAAAGGAGGGAAAGTAATTTTCCAGGAAAAATTCATTCCACTGGAATTCTTAAGACTCATACATGAAGAGCAGGCGACAGTCATTCAATTGAGTGCTACGCTGGCAAAAATACTCTGTTCGGTCCCGGATTTCGAATCATATGATCTGTCTTCTGTAAAGATGTGTTATTTTGCAGGGGAACTGCTTCCCGACATGCTGGCTTCTGTCTTTTATGATACACTGGGCAAAAGAGTGATTAACCTGATCGGATCATCGGAAACAGCTTCGATGCAGGTCTGGGATTCAGAAACAGACAGGGGATTTCCTGCAAATGATTTTAAGCCATTGCCTTTTACAGAAGTAAAGGTCTTGAATGATGATGGAAAAGAGTGCAGTGAAGGGGAGGTCGGTGTCATTAATGTTTTTACCGATGCTGTATTAAGAGAATATTTTAAAAATGAACAGGAAACGAAAAAAAGGATTAAAATAATAGATGGGAAAAGATGGTTTGATACCGGCGATCTTGGCAAAGTACTGCCCAAAGGCAGGGTGAGGTTTGCCGGACGTAAAAAGAGAATAATCAAACGTGGTTCAAATCTGATTTATCCGGAGGAGATTGAATCCTTTTTATTGACTCATCCTGCTATCGAAGCTATTGCAGTGGTTGGCAGGGAAGATAACATATTTGGTGAACGGACAGTAGCATATATTCAGGTAAAAGAAGATGCTGGAGTTAATTATGGAAATCTGTTAAGATACTGTAAAGGGAAATTGAGTGCATATAAAATTCCGGACGAGTTTATTATTATGTCTGAAATACCGAAAGATATCGGAAAAATACAATATAAGAAAATACGTGAACAAGAGGAAGAATAAGTTATGAAAGAATTTCGTTTTGATACCTTTTCTGAGTTATATCAAACCTGTATATCACAGTTGAACCCTGCGGGGACGGCTCTTATTTACAAAGAGAAAAAGGTGACAACAAATGAATTGATACATATTGTGAAAAAATATACACAATGTTTCCAGGAAGCCGGGATAAAAAAGGGGAGCAGGGTGGGATTAAGTCTTGCCGATTGCCCCGAGATACTTTATGCATTCATCGCATTAAGCTTGTTAGGCGCATGCATTGTGCCGATGCATCATTTATTGCCCGCGTCAAATAAGCTATCCATATTACATATGAGTGACGCTCATTTTATTATTTCAGATATTAATAACCTGGGCGGATTCAGGACTGAATTGCAAAAAGATGGGTATTCATGCTTCATTATCACATTGGATAAAAATAATGAATCCGATTATTCTATCAATGAACTAATTCAAGAGGTGAATGACGGTGAATATCCGGCAGTAACACCGTGTGCAGATGATGCACTTCTTGTTTTATCCAGTACCGGAACATCCGGGCAGCCGAAATTCGTGGAAATAACACAACGGAATGTGGTGAATGTGGTAAAAGCGACAAAGTTTTATATGGAACCAATTAAAGATTTTCGCAATGGATATAAAATCTTGAATGCATTTCCCCTTGCCGGTTTATGCCTGCTGGTGTTCATTTCCCTGATTTTCCTGGAAATCACTATTATCATTCTTGATGATTTTTCTCCAACGAGATTTCTCTCTCTTATCGAACAATGGGAAGTCGATGTTCTAGCCGCGACACCCGCCTATTATGAAGCCATAATAAATCTTCCTCTTATAACCGACTATAAAACAGATTCGGTAAAAAGATTTTATTCGGGAATGGATTTCCTTCCTAACAAGCGTTTGCTTAAAATAAAAGAGTGTTTTAAAAATACTGAAATTGCAGGAATCGGATACGGACTTACAGAAACCTCTTCTGTTGTTATGGTCTTTCAGGCATATAACGAAGAAGATTACAATGTACCTACCAATTGTATGACCCCTGTGCCGGAAATAGATAATGAAATAGAAATAATGAACACAGAGGGGAGAATCGCAGAAATAGGTGAGCAGGGAGAAATTATCATCAGGGGACCGAGTGTTATAAAAGAGTATTACAAGAATCCACTGGAAACGGAAAAGGCATTCAGAAAAGAAGGGTGGTTTTATACGGGCGATATGGGCTGTAAAGATGAAGAGGGAAGAATTCATATACTGGGCAGGATTAAATACATTATAAAGCGGGGAGGCAGGTCGATCTCTCCTGTTGTCATTGATAATTACCTGTCAAAATATCAAGGCGTTCATACCTGTGCTGTTGTCGGTGTCCCTCATACAATGTATGGTGAAATGATCTGGGCTTTTATAATAAAAGGAGGGGATCAAAATATAACAGTAGGAAATCTTATGAAATATTGCCGCAAGGGATTGCCGCCCTATATGATTCCTGATCATATTAGCTTTATAGACAGGGTCCCCCGGAAACCAGGTATTGGAAAAATTGATAGCGATGAATTAATAAACATTGCTTTAAAGGAATTAAAGAACATATCAGGAGGATTGAATGAAAGATAAAATCGACTGGGATACTTTTCATAAAACAGTATGCGAGCATCTTGGATTAGGCAATAATGAAATTACCTCCCAAACTGAAATATATAAAGATATCGGTCTTGATTCGTTAGGTATGGTAAGTCTGGGCATGAGATTACAGGGGATGTTCAGTGTTACTGTTCCCTTATCCGAGGTTGCTACAATAAAAACGATTGGTGATTTATTCGAGAAGCTGAATGAATATAGGAAATAATGATATAAATAGAGGTGGTGGTTATGGACTTTGCAGTTTCTACAAATTGGGATATTGAACTTATAAATAAAATGAAAGAATACCCTGTTTATGAATTATTGGGATCTATGGCAAAAACACCTGTCGGTGGGGGAAGACCGGCAATTTCATTACCCGCGCCGGGGAATAAAGAAGTGGAAGAATATATTAAAGAAGTGCACCGGCATGGGATGAAATTCAACTATCTCCTGAATACTCAATGTATGGGAAATATGGAGTTTGACAGTGCGATGCATAAAAATATCTTGAAATACCTGGAATGGTTATGTGAAATCGGCATTGATTCCGTAACAGTGACAATCCCTTATCTTATAGAGATTATTAAAAAGCAATTTCCAGGGCTAAAGATCAAAGTTTCTGTTATTGCTATTGTTGATAGTATTCAAAGAGCAAAGTATTTCGAAGAAATGGGGGTGGATGAAATAAATATTGATTATATGAGTAACAGGGATTTTGTTTTCTTAAAGGAAGTGAGAAAAGCAGTCCAGTGTCCATTAGTATTGCTGGTTAATGATGTATGCCTGTACCAATGTCCGTATCGTACCTACCATTATAATAGTATGTCTCATGCTTCACAGGAGTGGTCTCATTTTAATATTCCATACATTGATTACTGTATTATTAATTGTACATTACAGTTTATACGTGATCCGAAAAAACTTATTATGGCAAGATGGATACGGCCGGAAGATCTTGGTGTTTATGAAGAACTGGGATTCAGCCGGTTCAAGATAAGCGGGAGGGTTATGTCTACCTCCTGGCTTATACGGGCAGTAAAAGCATATGCAGAAAGACACTACGACGGTAACCTGTTTGATATTCTTGCCGGGGCCGCTTTAAAAAAAGAACCGGATAAAAATGTTTATTGTTATATTGACAATAATAAGCTGGATAGTTTTCTGGAATTTTTTAAAACACAGGATTGCAAAAATAAATGCTGGACATGTCACTATTGTGAAAGAATTGCAGAAAAGGCGGTAAGTTATAATCAAAGTGTTGCAGACTATATGAGAAAGAACTATGAGGATATTCATAAAAATATGGTGGAAAGCAGGTATTTTTCCTGAAATGAACCATAATTAAAGATAAAAGCTTTATGCAATTCTTATCCTGTTTTTATGAGGAAGCAGAAAGTGAGAAGAAATAACCCGTGACAAAAAACATGACAGGTATTGTGGACTATAATGCCGGCAACTTAAAGAGTGTCGAAACAGCCTTAAGGTTTTTACAGGTTGATTTTTTTATTTCCTGCCATCCCGGGGATTTTAAAAAAGCAGATAGACTCATTTTCCCCGGTGTGGGAGATGCACAGGCAGCCATGAAAATTCTTTCATCAAACGGACTCGGGGAGACAATCACCGGTTTTTACCGTGAAGGAAAACCGGTACTGGGGATATGTCTTGGCTGTCAGATTATTTTTACGCATTCAGAAGAGGGAGATACAGCATGTCTGGATCTTATTCAGGGGGAAGTAATACGATTCCCTGCTGTCCCCGGGTACAAAGTTCCCCATATGGGCTGGAACCAGGTCATCCACCTGAACAGACATCCGGTTTTTCGTAATATCCCGGACAACTCATCTTTTTATTTTGTACACTCCTATTTTCCAAAGCCGGATAATAATTCCTGTATAGCAGGTGAAACAGAATACAGTGTCCGTTTCAGTTCGGCAGTAGGTAAAAATAACCTTATTGCAGTCCAATTTCACCCGGAAAAATCAGGAAAAAACGGCTTAACACTGCTTTCCAATTTTCTTAAATGGAAGGGAGGGCAGTAATTATGCTGGAAAAAAGAATCATTATTTGCCTTGATGTCCGGGACGGAAAAATAACGAAAGGGATAAAATTTCAGGAAAATATCGATATTGGCGATCCGGTGGAAATGGCAAAGAAGTATTATGATGAGGGGGTCGATGAGCTGGTATTTTACGATATTACCGCTTCTTTCGAAAACCGGGGCATTATGATCGACGTGGTCAGAAAGGTAGCAGAAAATATTTTTATCCCGTTTTCTGTTGGCGGGGGTATCGGGAGTGTGGAAGATATTCGGCGTGTGCTTTTAGCGGGTGCAGAAAAGGTAAGTGTCAATTCCCAGGCAGTTAAAAATCCGGATATTATCAGACAGGGTGCTTCGCTGTTCGGGAACCAGTGTATTGTCCTGGGAATGGATGCTGCCAGGGATGATACCATGCCATCCGGATACAGGGTCTATATTAATGGCGGTAGAATTCCGACCGATCTTGATGCACTGGAATGGGCAAAAAAAGCAGAAGATCTTGGGGCAGGGGAGATTGTTCTTAATTCGATGGATGCTGATGGCACACAGCAGGGATATGAATTGACTGTTACCAGAATGATTTCAGAGAAGGTACATATACCTGTTGTTGCATCCGGCGGTGCGGGAAAGCCTGTTCATCTTTACGATGTTCTTACAAAGGGAAAAGCTGATGCGGCACTCATTGCATCAATGGTGCATTATGGGGACTTTACGATTTCCGGGATTAAGAAATATCTGCACGAGAGGAATATCTGTATCAGGATGGAGTGAAAGCGGGAAGAGTAAAAGCATCAAAATTATCCGGGTGGGAATTTCCAATCAGGTAGTACCTCTTGACAAATTTTTATTTTCATGAAGGTTTTTTTAATAGTTCACTTACTTCTTAA
>JAFGQK010000050.1 GCA_016935735.1 Spirochaetales bacterium
GAAGAATAATTATTAGGTAAAGATACACTATAGGCAATGATAAATTTAGTACGGTATTTTAAATAAGGGCTTATGCCCGGGAGGTTCCATGCCCGGAAAAGTGCCCCACCGGTTCCGCCCTTTTCCATCACTTCCGCCGATTGAACAAGATCTGTTTCCGGGTTTTTCGCCATATCCATCCATGATACCAGCTCTTTACTTAGTTTTTCTATGCCCAGGTAACCAAAATTCTTTATTAAGGGATGAAGAAACTCGAAAGCCACTGCTTTAACCGCACCCGGGATACTATCCTTTAATGATACCCGGTTATTGGTAATTTTTACAGTCCATGATCTGGCTTTTGCTCCCCTTCCCAGGGGTTTGTACCAGGATGATATTGTAGATATATGTTTTACAACAAAATCAGCCATGAAAAAGGGATATGAACTGGGATTGTTCCCCCGGGAAGATACCCGGGATTTTTTTACCGTGCTTGTAACGTACAACAACTATACCGGGAATCAGATTTTATCCGGTACGTTAATTGGGTAGATTCTGTGCCTCTTTTTTCTTCATTTATTGTAACAATCAGCCGAAAAAAAAGAGAGACCCCGTATTATGAACAATGACCGGCAAAAAGCTGAAGTTTTTATTAAGCGCCTTTTAATGAATCCTGCATTACAGTACTATGAAATCCTCCAGAAAGAGGAGCAGATCCTCACTTTTCTTAATACCAATTCCCAAAGTCTGTTTCCCGCACTCTCTTCTGAACAATTCTTTCCGAATAAGACATGGCAGCAGATATTCGCCATTCTTTATAATTCACTTACTTCACAGATAAATGAGGTGCTGTTCAAGGAACTGGAAGCAATTCTGAACAATATAAATTATACATTTATTGGATTATTAAGGCAAACCACCTGTCCCCTATCCCAATGCAGGGACCAGATCCTTACATTCGAAAAAAAATTATTAAATAAATATGAAGCGCGAAATGCGTTCAATGGAAGCTTGACAGCATTAAAGCTTAATATTATAGATAAATATATAGAACAGATTTTTCAGAGAAGGGAATATATCCATTTTGAGCTTACCAAAGTACAACGTCTTAAGATGGGGAGCGAGGAAATAAAGAATTTTATCAAGGTATCCATGATATTGAAGAATGCGATTCACCTTGTTACGGTAGGAACTGCGAATCTGAGTATCGAGAGTGTGATGGATATTGTCCAGCGGGCTTTTGCAGACAAAGTAAACAGGATGCTGGAAGAGGAACTGCGATTGCTCCCCCCGGAGCTTATTGCAAGTGCGGTAAATAGTAATATATCATTCCTGGAAAACAAGAATATGGAAACAACCTCCCGGATTATATCCATATTCACCATGCGTTGCAAATATTATAAACCGTATAATACCGTAGACAGGGGTGCTGAAACACCTGATAAAAGCTGGTTTAACATTGCACGAAGGAATTACAAGTTTTATGGGTTTGATATTAAAATGCTTGATGAATTTTATAAGATAGCAGCAGAACATAACTGGTAGCATAAATATGAAGAAGAACAGGATAAGTATTTTTGAGTTAATGGTCACGGTAATGATTGCCCTTGTTGTGGTCCAGACCTTTTTAGAGGATTTTGCTGTTATTATAGACTGGGATGCAGGAACACTACTGGTATTGATGATTGCAGGGTTTTGTTTTGATCTTTTTTTTACTATTGAATTTCTTGTACGGCTCTATAATTCCAGGTTTGAAAAAGGTGCACTCCATTATATCGTTTATGACCAGGGTTGGGTCGATTTTTGTGCTTCTATACCACTCTTGATATTCAGTTCCGGGTTTCAAATGATCACTTATTTCCAGTCCCATGCCGGGGCAATTATAGGTCTTTCATTTACCGGTTTTATCAGTATGCTAAAATTAATCAAGATCATACGTATTGCCCGGATTCTCCGGTTACTCAGAATGGTGAAAATTTTCAGAAATATCAAATATACAGATTCACCAATGGCCCAGCGCCATATTAAAAAAATTGTTACCATTGGGGTGGCTGTTCTTGTTGTTTCTTTTTTAATGTTTACTATTATATTTGAAACATTTTCCTTATCCAAAGCCGGGGAACTATACGAGTCCCGTAAGCAAAAGATAATGGAAGCAGTGCAGAGGGCTGAATATACCTTTAATCTCAATTCATATATATCACACTTAATAAAAACCGAAGATACCCACTCGATCCTTATTATCAGGGCAGGGGGTAACGTTGTCTATTCCCGGTTCACCCAGGATGTATATGATTCTGAATATACAAATGAAGATTATGAATACAGGAAAGATACCCATGGTACTGTCGAGGTATTCTTTGACGTAAAAGAAGAAAACAGTGCCCTTTCCCGTCTCCAGTCCCGGGATAACCTGATTTTTTTCTTTATCGTTCTCATGCTTATTGGCGGATATCTGTTATTATACAGCCCCCATTTTGCCCTTACTGTTACAGATCCGATATATGTCATGAAACGGGGTCTGGATGAAAAGAATTATAACCTTGAGGTAAAGATCCCGGGTACATATAAAGATGATGATATTTTCAAACTGGCGACATTGTACAATCAACGGTATCTTCCGCTTAAAGACCGTAATATGGACAATAAAGACATTTCTGTGCTGGATATGGATTCAACAGATTTAACAGGAATAATGGACGAAAAGTGATTGTTTCAATGCTCCAGGTTTTCATAGAGGTTCCCGGTCTCTTTTCCATAAAAGAAAAACGGAGAATCGTGAAATCCCTTAAGGATAAACTTATACGAAAATATAAATTGTCTGTTGCAGAAGTGGATTATCATGATTCCTTGAAATATATACATATTGGTGCAGCGCTGGTTTCAAATTCGAAAGTTTATGGTGAATCCGTACTCAATAAGGTATTTCGTTTTTTAGAGGATAATGTCGAGGGCAGGATACTGGATTCATCCATATTCAGTGAAAAATATTAATAAAGCTGTTGACTTTTTTTATCACTCTTTATATAGTTTCATGACAATTTGTAATACTAAATATCATTGGAGTGAGCATGGCAAGAATATGTGATTTCTGCGAAAGAGGAACAGTAGCTGGACAAAATGTACCTCGAAAAGGTCTTCCCCGTAAAAAAGGTGGGGGTGGTGTTAAAATAGGGGTCCGTACAAAAAGGATTTTTAAAGTAAATCTCCATTCAAAAGTACTTTATGAAAATGGGATAAAAAAGAAGGTAAGAATTTGTACACGCTGTTTACGTACCTATTATAAGGATTCTGTTTAATTCCTATTTTTTGGGAATAAGATGGATATCTTTAAGATCGAAGTAATTATTATAATTAAAATAATCTGAAAAAATATTTTCCGATACAATGGTCAATTTAAAGTAATGGGTTAATGGTTCATATTTTTCCTGATGTGTGGTAAGTTCAAGTTCAAATTCCCTTTCAATACCACTTTTTTTTGCTTCCAGGGGAAAAGGGAAAAAACTGAATATGCCCGGTGTTACCGGGGAAATGAGATAAGGATTTTGCCAGTTGGGATTTATCATTTTTACCGGGACCCCTTTCTCCATAAGAGAAATCTCAATATCACTCACCGGTGCGAATGTTTTGCTGTCCAGCATTTTCCCGGAAACGATTGGAAAATTGAAATACGAGCCCTGTTTTGCTGAATCTTCTGAAATATCCATTCCGTCGTGTGGAAAATGCGGCCGTTTTACTTTAATGACCCGGTCAATCCCTTTATGGATAAGTGCTACAATATCCGCTTTTCTCTGGAGATTATCAAGGTAATTCATTTTGAAATGCGATGCACCCCTGCTTGAAAAAATATAAACAGGGTCAATCCTGTTCAGTGCAAAACAGACTGCATCTTTCAAACACTGGGAACAGGTGCAGAAATGTGCTTTTTTTGATACTTCTTCATCTTTAAAAATCTCAAAAGCTGTCTCGTATACAATATCCTCTACAATATTATGTATTTCCATTTTCTTTATATCCCTTCATCAGGTTTTATATTTATATCCAGATCAAGAATCCTGGTGACATTACTTATACACTTTTTAAAATCATTTAAGGTATCACGCAGGGAATAATAGTTAATTCCAGTATAGTATACTTTTGTATAAATTGAAAACAATATTTCATCATCAATCTCGATAAAATTACAATATGATCCGTATTCATAACAAATACGGAGTATATCCTCTATCCTGGATTTTAAAAATGAGATGGTATTGACGGAAAAAGAGTAGGTATAGGCTATTTCCAGAAACCTGGAATTTCTGTCTATATAAATACCACCGAGGAAATCCGTATCATTCTGAATTTCACAGGTAAACATATCATCATGCTGCTCCTCATTCATGGCTGAATAACCAAGTTCCTTGAAGAGTATCCTGACTCTTTGAATCCGTTCCTCCAGTTTATTTTTCATATAATAATCCTTAAACGTACTAGTATATCTCTTCTTTTTGTTTATAACCCGAATATAAAAAAAATACCAGAAAAAAATCATTATTTGTCTGTCTATAAATCATGTTCAATAATACCCGGAATATCGACCTTTTTTATTCCATTAAGTAATGCCTTGTTACGCTTAATAGATAAGGATATATGCCTTAAGCTTTTCACAAAATTAGCAATAGTTTCCGGGGTAAAAACACTGCCGGATTTATCAAATTGAATATTACCCCCTGAATGATGTGTACCTTGTACATTACAATCGGGCTTCAACGTATGTTGAAAAGTGTTCAGCTTAGTTGAACTCCAATTATAGTTTAATAAAGTAGTCCGGATAGGGACATCAATCTCAAAAGAGATATCTTCCGGAATATCGATGATGATGTCTTCTGTATTCACAGGGCTGCCAGTTATTTTTGTAATTTCTTTTGCTATACGGTTTTCCCGGGAAATACGGAAATCCAGATTCTGGAGTAGTATATGGGATTTGTTTGCCGGGTCAAAGGGCATGTAATAAACCTGTTTATAAAGGGTTCGGTTTGAAACAAAGGAAAGCAACTCAAGCGGTTTAAAGTTGATGGTATCAGCCAGGGAAAAAAGAGTATAATCATTCAGATCATAGAGTTGCTCCGGGGTAATTATTCCTTCCAGCATTGCAAGCAGGAGGGCTTTTTTTACCATTGCAGTAGCAATACGGACAGTTTTATGCCAGTAAATGGTCTTATACATCACGTATTTGGAAAAGAGAAGGCTTTCAACTGATGAAAGTCCCTGTTCGGTGATTAACAGCCCTTTTTCCGGGTGGGGCTGGATGTCGTCGAGAATATAATCCACATCCTGCCTGCCGTATGGTATGCCGCAAAAGTATGCATCCCTGTTAAGGTAGTCCAGTTTATCCGGGTCTAGCACCCCGGAAAGGAGATGACGATAAAAAGAAAGGTGCTGTAAATTCTTATACCCGGCTTTTTTATCAATAATTGCAGCAACAGCTCCCGGATCAATGTCAAGCACTTTTTTAATAAGGGTTGATAGCCTGCTCCGGCATATTTTTTCACCGGTAAGGCTTTCATGACTTCTAACCCGGAGTTCCTTGAGTGAATGTGCATACGGATAATGCCCGAGGTCATGAAAGAGTGCTGCACAGAGAAAAGCTTTTACTCCATAAAGGGTAAGGGAGGGACAATCCGGATGTTTCACCAGGTTCAGGATCATCTTCCTGGCTATGTGAAAGACCCCGAGGCTGTGATTAAACCGGGTATGTGTTGCCCCGGGATAAACAAGATAGGTGGGGCCGAGTTGTTTTATCTGGTGAAGGTTTTGAAATTCCCTGCAATTAATAATTTTTATCAGTGAAGAGGACAGGTATATATGTTTCCATAGAGGATCCCGGATCGCATTCGTATATTCATTTTCCAGGTGTGATAATATCTTTTCTCTTTCTCCCATAATTATCCAGGCACTATAATGTTATTTTTTTTCAGATTATTCCTGCTTTTTTTCACCTTCCGGCTTTGTCAGAACGAATCGTCTTTTGATACAATTTTATTAAGGGAATATTCGATTATCCCATCTGCACCTGCTCTTATGAGTTTCGGTATAATTTCCCTTACGACAGCTTCATGCACTACAGACTCTACAGAAACCCAGTCCATATTATACAATGTAGCAATAGTCGGGGCATTAAGACTGGGAAGTATGTCAACTATCTCTGCCAATTTTTCCTTTGGCACATTCATTTTAATACCTACCATATTCTCTGCATTTAGTGCACCATTCAAGAGCATTGCCACCTGGTTTATTTTATTCCGTTTCCATGAATCCTTCATACTGGCATTATTGGCAATAAGCTTGGTGTTTGTCTCTAAAAGAGTGTAGATGATGCGTAATCCATGGGCGCGAATAGTGCTTCCTGTCTCAGTCACTTCAACAATTGCATCCACAAGACCCTCCACTACTTTTGCTTCTGTTGCACCCCATGAAAATTCAATCTTTACCGGGATGTTTCTATCTTTAAAATAATTCTTTGTAAAGTTCACCAGCTCGGTTGATATGGTTTTTCCTGCACAATCTGAAAGCGAATGGATATTCGAATCTTCGGGAACAGCCAGAACCCATCGTGCTTTTTTTGTGCTTGCTTTGGAATAGATAAGATCTGAAATAATCTGGACGTCCGCATTATGCTCGAGTATCCAGTCCAGTCCGGTAAGTCCAACATCAAGCACACCGCTTTCGACATAGCGGGCCATTTCCTGGGCGCGTACAAGTGAACACCGGATTTCATTATCATCAATCGATGGAAAGTAATTCCTTTCAGAGACATTTATTTTCCATCCGGCATGTTCAAAAAGTTCAATTGTCGTATCCTGAAGACTCCCCTTTGGAATACCAATTTTTATATATTTCTCCATTTCATACTCCGTACTTTTTTTCGGGATTAAAAATTTTTTCACCATCGATAATAAGATCATTCCCTTTTACTACCCGGTAAAAACAGCTTTTATATCCTTTATGACAGGCTGCTTTTCCGATCTGATGGACTTTGATAAGAATACAATCATTATCACAATCTACCCGGATTTCCTTTACTTCCTGTATATTCCCGGATGTTTCACCCTTTTTCCATAATTTGTTTCGTGACCTGCTGAAATAATGGGCAAATCCCGTAGAGAGGGTCTTTTCCCAGGCTTCCCTGTTCATATAAGCCTGCATGAGAATTTCCCCTGACTCATCATCCTGGGCAATTGCAGGAATGAGACCGCTGGATTTTTCAAAGTCCAATACAATCATTTACACTCCTTATATAGACTTGCAAGAATTCCTGGACTGCACCACCTTTATAACATAAAAAATGTATGAATTCTATCTTCTTTCCCGTATTTTTTATTAAATAACAGTGCCGGATGGAATCACCGCGTTTTTCGGGATGACAATTATAGTATCCTTTATATAATAATCCCCGAAATCTCCATCCTCACGGGTAAAATTATCAATACCAATCCGGCATACTTCACCTATCCTGGCGTTTTTATCAATTATGGCTTTTTTTATTATAGTTCCCCTTCCGATTCCTATATCCGGGAGTCCTTCCTTTCTATTCTGGTTCATCTGTTCGGCTGTTTCATAATAATCTGCGCCCATGCATACGGTACTGTCAAGATGGGCCCCGGATTCAATGATGGTCCTTATCCCGACAATAGAGTTCATAATTGTTGCATTCGTTATAATACAGCCATCAGCTGTCAAAGACTGGCTGGTTGTACAAAAATTGATTTTTGATGCTGGAAGATCACGTCTTCTTGTATAAATCGGTTTTTGCTCATTATAAAAATTAAAGTTCGGCCGGATAGAGGCAAGATTTATGTTTGCTTCATAGAATGATTTAATTGATCCAATATCCACCCAGTAGTGATTAAAAACATAGGTATACACTTTCATTTTATTAATACAACCGGGAATAATTTCCTTACTCAGGTCTGCTAATGTATTATCCAGGGAATGCTCCAGAATCCCTGCATTAAAGATATAAATTCCCATGGAAGCCAGGTATTTCTTTTCCGGCTCTTTTATTTTTTTTCTGAATTCTGCATCAGCAGGCACCTGCATTTCAGAAAAGTCTTTATTGGGACCTGGTTTTTCCATGAATTTAATAACTCTATACTGATTATCTGCCTGTAATAATCCAAGATCTGCTGCTTTTTCCTGGGTTACCGGTGTTGAAGCTAATGAAATATCCGATCCTCTTTCAATATGATGCTGGAGGAATTCCTTAATATCCATCCGGTAGAGTTGATCCCCGGAAAGAATGATATAGTATTCCGGTGAATGATCGTGAAAGTGAAGAAAGTTTTTTCGTACAGCATCAGCTGTTCCCTGGTACCATCCCGTGTGGTCATAGGTCTGTTCTGCTGCCAGGACTTCGACAAATCCCCTTGAAAAACTATCGAATATATAGGTTTGTGCAATATGATTATGAAGAGAAGAAGAGTTGAATTGTGTAAGAATATAAATCTGCTTGAATCCCGAATTGATACAGTTTGATACCGGAATATCCACCAATCTGTATTTACCGCCAAAAGGTACCGCAGGTTTTGCTCTCATTTTTGTAAGGGGATAAAGCCTTGTTCCTTTTCCCCCGCTTAATACCACACATATTACCTGTGCCACTCATTCTCCTTTATTACCTATTGTAAAGTATAGGATGTAAGAAGTCAAGAACGGACATATTTGGGGGTGCGATTTCGTAAACTGGTTTTTTATAGATAATTAGCTTCTTATATGCCTGCTGGATATTTATTAAACTGGTTTATTTATATTTTACTGGTACTTTTGCACTAGATACAGACCGTCTTCCCCGGATTCTCCAGTAAAATTCATGCCGGAGTATTATGCAATTTCTGTCCAAATTGCAGTATTTATATAACAGATATGTTGTGGGCCATAACCTAAAGCGGGTTTTTATGATGAAATATCATATGATGGGTGCGATGTTAAGGCCTCTGTAAGCCCAAAGGGGAGGCGGGAGGCTTTTTTTGAAGTGAACATCCTGTTTCAGGGTTTATGATGAGAGAGATTTTTTGTGTTTCCGGGATTACAGGGACTGGCTGCATTTATTGAATTTAAAGCAGCCAGCCTTTATTTTTTTTGGTAGAACGGATTCAATCGATTATCCTAAAAATTACCAAACTTTCCGGTATACCAAAAGGTATATATTCTGATAGTTTTTTTATAACAAAAAAAAATTATTTTTTATATTTCACTGGACATTACTTGTTTTCTATACTATTATAGCTCTCTTGCGAATGTTAATTATGTTTTAATAGCTTACTACCTTATAAAAAAATTACTCAATTAATGGATTTAATAATAATATATTGTTAAGTTATGGATTGCATAAAATAATTTTCGGTAGTATATGAAAAAATTATTCAGTTTAAAGACTTTACCTTTGCGGGAGAATGGAGATGCCCAATCCATGATTGGAAAAGGAGGTGAATAGTTTAAAGAATCCGGGTATCTGTATGGAGCCTGTAAATGTAAAGATTATAACAGTATCGGTGTATACTTACATCGATACGTCAATTCAGATTTTTATTCTTAAAAAAGGAGAAATAATATGAAACACATGAAATTGTTCGTATTAATGGTAAGCTTTGCCATTTTATTATTTACCGGGTGTAATCCCGTGGACATTGTGGAGGAATCCGAAGATGTTGTCGCTTTGGAGGAAGGGACCGCTGTTGAGGTTCCGGCTAATGGAGTAGGCGATTTCGATGTACCGGCATCAACCCGGGCAGGATCGGACTGGGCAGGCTGGTACAGCGCCTGTCTTTCCTTTAATGGTGTTTATAATGTGTATGTATATCCTTACTACTCCTCCCCGTATTACTATTGCAGGGTTTATATGTGTAATGAGAACCACCAATATTATTACTATGCATATTCGTATAACAACTATGAAGTTACCCCTTATGCAAACTACCAGTTCAGTTACACCTATAGCGGGGACAACTACACAGTCAAGTTTGAACTATACAATGGGCAGAAAAGGGTGAAAATAAGCAATAACAGTGAAGGGTACTGGACCCGTTATTCCAAGGATTAAAACAGAAAAAAATCCGGGGTATGGTTTCATACCCCGGAAACTATAAAAAGCCGATGAAGAATTGGCAGAAAAAAGAATTGGCAGAAAAGGTTTATTAACCTATATTTATTTTTATCAGTTACGGCAAAGCGCTTAACATGCGTATAGAGCTTTTGACACCGGTGTCACAATGTTTGTGGAGAAATTAGAAGTTTGTTAATAAAAAAACAGCAATAGGGGATTTCGTGAATTCACATCCTATTGCTATAACTTTAACATTATAATAAAAGAAATCCCTGGTAAATACTAACTATTTATAAAAAGAATGATTAAAAGACAATGGATTTTATTGTAGAGAAGGCTTTTATCAAGGTATATTTTAAAAAGGGTTTATGGAAAGGGATTCTTCATAGCATAGAAATTTCTAAGAAATATCAAGCAGCGTAAGTGCGGAGAACAAAGTTTTACCCGAATGAGTGAATGTCATCGCTGTATGATAAAATTCTTTTCAACGGGAAAAGACTGAAATAAATTACACAAAAAAGCGCTTTTAAAAGGGATTCTCCGTCGCATAGAGATCTCCCTTTTGTTTATTATAAGAAATATCGCTAATTCCAAGCACTTTTAATGCAGAGAACAAGATTTTTCCCGAATGGGTGAATGTCACTGCCGTGTGGTGGGGATACCTCTTTTCTATGAGTACATGCCGGTAGAACCGTGCCATTTCCTTTATGCCGATTACCCCGATGCTGCCGAATGATCCCGGTTCAATGGGTAATACCTCTCCCTGGGCAATGTATGCCATTATCCCGGTATCTGCTTTTGACTGCAACCGAAAGATCGTTGCATCACCCGGGATAAACCTTCCTTCCAGGGTTCCCCTGGTAATATCCGGGATTTTCTCCGGTTCCATTAAACGGTGCATGATGAGTTGATAGTTGATTTTCGGATCCACCAGACAACAGGCTGATGTATTCCCGCAGTGAAAGCCCATGAATAAATCGGATGCTTTATACTGCTTTACGTTATCCTTGTTTTGTTCAATTAAATCGTAAGGTACCGTATTATTGATATCCAGGATTGTTGCAGGTGATTCAGTGGCACAGGTCAGGATGTATTCGCTTAATGCCCCGTAGATATCCACTTCACAGGAGACAGGAATCCCCCGTGAAGCCAGGCGGGAGTTTACGTAACAGGGGACGAATCCGAAGAATTTTTCAAAAGCGGGCCAGCATTTATTGGCAAAGATCCCGTAGTCGCTTGCCCCGGTATTGTTCTCCAGGAATTGAACAAGGGCAACTTCATATTGCGCAAGTTTGGGAAGGATTTCCGGGTAGGTGTTTCCTTTGCCCAGTTCCTGCTCCATTTCCTTTACCACCCCGGGAATCCTTGCATCACCGGAAGCCGATGTGTAGATATCATAGAGATCCAGTTCACTGTTTTCCATAATCTCGACACCCAGGTCATAAAGCGGTTTGATTGGGGCATTACACGCAATAAAATCCTGGGGCCTGGGACCGAAAGAAAATATCTTGAGCCGTTTAAGGCTTAACAGAATTCGTGCAACCGGGAGAAAATCCTTTATCATGAAAGCGGCATCTTCGGGGATTCCAACAGGATATTCGGGAATATACGGATTGAGTTTTCTTAATCCGCAGCTGTAGGATGTATTCAGCATCCCGCAAAAGGCATCACCCCTGCCATTAATAAGGTCATTTTTGCTTTCTTCGGCCGCTGCCACAATCATGACAGGTCCGTTAAATCGCTGTGCAAGCATAGTCACCGGGGTTTCCGGGCCGAAATTACCGAGATAGATAATAAGACAGTTGATATTTTTCTGCTTTATTTCTTCCAGGACTTTTAAAACATGTTGTTCATTTTCAATCACTGTGTCTATTTCCGTAACAGATACCTGCTTTTCCTTGCATTGTGCCATTATTTTCTTTTTTCGCATTAACGAAAGCTCCAGGGGAAAACAATCCCTGCTTACCGCAACTATTCCCGGATGGATGGGTGCAATGTTTTTCATCTTTTCTCCTCTTTATCTATTTATTTTGACCTGTATCCTGTCCGTAATAGGCATTTTTCCCATGCTTGCGCTCATAATGTTTTATGATGAGTGTCTGTTTTATCCTGCCTGCTCCAGGATTGATCTGCATGGTAATACAGGCCATTTTTGCCAATTCTTCCAGCATGATACTATTATATACTGCTTTTTCAGGCGTTTCACCCCAGGTGAATGGTCCATGACAGGCAACCAGTACCATTTGTATTTCCTCGTATGAAAGGGTTTTAAAGGTTTCAACAATAAGATTGCCGGTCTCGATTTCATAATCCCCCAGGATTGCTGCATCACTTATTACTTTTGTACACGGGATATCCAGGGAAAGGTGGTCTGCATGGGTTGTTCCGTATACCGGGATCGGTTTCATGGCTTGTGCCCATGCCACTGCATAGGTGGAGTGGGTATGAACGATCCCGCCGATTAAAGGGAAATGGTTATACAGAACGGTATGGGTTTTTGTATCGGATGACGGCTTATAATCGCCTTCGATGATGTTGTTATTCAAATCGACAATAACAAACTTATCGGGACGCAGGTCTTCATAAGGGATACCACTCGGTTTAATGGCAAATACCTTTCTTTCCCTGTCAAGACAGCTTGCATTGCCGAATGTCCGGATTACTAACTGCTGTTTTACCAGTTCCATATTACATTCATATGCCCGCTGTTTAAGGGCTTTGAAATCATTCATCCCGGCACACCTTCTGTGTCTGGTTTTCTATAAATCGTCCCAGAACCGAATAATTGTTGTATAATGCTCTGTATTTGGACGTATTTCCCTTATTCGGAATGTATTCTTTTTCAAACCCGCTTTCCATCGCAGCCTGTGCTTCCTGTATGGTTTTATAAATACCGGCTGCTGTTGCTGCAAACATTCCTGCCCCCAGGGCACATGCCTGTTCGGATCTGGTCACTTTTATCTTCTTACCGAGTATATCAGAAACAACCTGCATGATAAAAGGGGCTTTTTTCGGTATCCCGCCCAGGGCAATGACCTCCTTGATTGCAATTCCTTCTTCTTCGAACCGGTCCACAATCTTTTTTGCCCCGAATGCCGTTCCTTCCACGAGTGCACGGAAAATATGCGGTGCGGAACTACCAAGGTGAAGGCCTGTGAGAGCTCCTTTAAGAAGTTGATTTGCATAGGGGGTCCTTCTCCCGTTCATCCAGTCCAGTGCAATAATACTTTTCTCATCAATAGGTATTTTACTCGCTTGATTGGATAATTCCGGGATAATTGTCTCATCTATTTTTACCATTAATTCCTGTTTAAGAAGTTCCTGTGATTTATTGGTTACCGGAAATATATACTCGAACGGCCACAACAGAATCTGCTTGAACCAGGCATAGATATCCCCGAATGCACTCTGTCCGGCTTCCATTCCCATCATCCCCGGAATAATCGACCCGGGCACCTGGCCGCATATCCCCTTTATGAGTTTATCCCCTATATCTTTGAGGGGGGCAACCAGCATATCACAGGTTGATGTGCCCATTACTTTACACAAAGCATAGGGCTTTATTCCCCCTCCTACTGCTCCCATATGGGCATCAAAGGCACCGACCCCGACTGTCACATTACTGTCCAGCCCCAGCTGTTTTGCCCATTCATTTGAAAGAAATCCCATTGCTTTGTTGCTGGTAAAAGTTGTATCGTATAACCGGTTTCTTAACCCTTTTAATAACGGATCGAGCGTTGTAAGGAAATCCTCCTTGGGTAGGCCATTAAATGATGTATGCCACATGGCTTTATGCCCTGCTGCACACCTGCTTCTTTTTACCTTCATTACATCAGTACAGCCTGTTAAGAGGGCAGGAATCCAGTCACAATGTTCGATCCAGGAAAAGGCATTCTCGCATACTTTACTGTCTTTCCGTAATGTATGCAGGATTTTTGCCCAGAACCACTCGGAAGAGTAGACCCCCCCTGAATATTTTGTATAATCCTCTCCTCCCCAGGTTCTGGCTGCATGGTTGATTTCCTCTGCTTCCAGAACCGCTGTATGATCTTTCCAGAGAAGAAACATTGCATTGGGATTGTCTTTAAATTCCGCTTTTAATGCCAGCGGGATTCCCTGGCTGTCCACGGCACAGGGAGTGGAACCTGTAGTATCAACAGAAATTCCTTTAATATTCGTCTTTACTTTCTTCGGTACTTTGGATAAGGCGCTGGTAATTGCTTCCTGTAATCCCTCGATATAATCCAGGGGATGCTGCCGGAACTGGTTATTTACGGGATCACAATAATCATCCTTTTCCCACCGTGGGTAAAAATAGACCGATGTGGCGATTTCGGTTCCGTTGGATGCATCAATAATTAAAGCCCTTACGGTATCGGTGCCGTAATCAATGCCAATAACATAATTTTGTTGCATCATTGCGTTTTCCTTTCGAAATTTATAGCGGTATCGTTAACGCAGAGAGGATTCTATTATATCATATTCATCCTGGTTGTCAAGCAGTCCCATCGCTTTACAGGGATTCCCCAAGAAAAAAAAACTATAGATGGGGCCAGGGCTCCCGGGCACGCAGATTGAATACCATCATATTAAACTGTAATTGGGGTTCAACCATGTTGAATCCGAATTGCAATTTTAACAAGGTGAAGTTCAACTGAATACAGGAAATCTGGTACAGAAATAATAATTACCTCATGCCGGCCTTAAACGTA
>JAFGQK010000405.1 GCA_016935735.1 Spirochaetales bacterium
TGCATCGGACACAAAGATAAGAAGACATAACCTGGTAAGATTGACAGCAAATCCGTATATAAAGGAAGATAGAGAATATCTTCAAAACAGAAAGAAAACGAGATGTGCTTAATTTGATAAGTGTCGCTGTTCCCTTGCGTGAGGAACAGTGTTAAACTGCTTGAGCCGTATGATGGGAAACTATCAAGTACGGTTCTAAGGGGGGAAAGGGGCTGCAAAGCCCCCGACCTACCCGGCCTGCGTCAGAACGCGATTAAATTTTATACTCAAGAAAACAACTAAAGTAGTATGATTTAATACCGCCAGTTCAAGGTGTAAATTTTAGTTTTACATTATGTCTTGTAATTAAAATAATTTAAGTATAGAATATAAAAAGCGAATTGTTTTGAAATTTGTAAATATTAATATTTGTATATTCCATGCAAATATATGTTATAGGAAATATTTGACAAATGAGCATGAATGATTCCTCCCCATTCCATAGACACAGGAAAACAAAACATATATGAAAACGAACCTTTATAAATGGACATCACGTGTGCCTATATATAAAATTGCTAAACTTTATGAAAATGATTCTAAAGGAATAATAGACGATGAGTTAATTAATGATATTGGCTTTACTATTTATATGCGATGTCTCGAAGGACAAGAAGTTATGGATGCAGTCCATAAAATGCGTGTCAAATGTAGAAGTTGTTCAAATATTATCGTAAGAAAAGATAAAAGAAATCATAATGAAGTATTAGCTTGTCAATGCGGATGGAAAACAACTTGGGGACATTACAGACAAAATACATTAACGCAAAACATGTGTAATGGGCAAGCAGCTCCATTTTTCACAAAATATATAACTAAATGGGAATCAGCTAAAAACTCAAAACAAAAAATGCTTTTTATTGACTGGCTTATTCATCAGTTTCATATTAAAGATAATATTCCAGGTAGAGCGGTTGGAACCAATATCATTTCGGGGACAAAAACACAAGTCGCTGATTTAATTATTAACCTTTCCTATGGTAACAATAGTATTGCTTTATTAAAAGCAAAGCGAGAGTATATGAAATTAATCAATAATTGGAAGAAAAAGTTAATAGAATTTCTGGGAGGAAATAGTAAAGCAAGGTTGGTAGGGAAAAAATTGGGTATTGAGAATAGCAATAGAATACCATTGGATGTTCTTATCGATAAATTATCAGAAATTGACAAATATAAACTTAAGGAATTATTAAATGAGTAACATTAAATTTGAGGAAGCTAATGTTGAAGATGCTAGTATCTTGACTACTATTTCAAAAGAAGCTTTTCACACTGATATTAATGTTGGAGGAAGATCTTTAGGCGGTCCTCCTGGATATGATTCTATTGAATTTTATAAAAAGATGATACAAATATCAAAAGCATTTTATAAAATCTTGATGGAGGATCAGATAATTGGTGGTTTTTTTATTTTTTATAAGGAACCTTTTCATTGTGAATTAGGAAGAATATTTATTGATCCCAAATTCCATCAAAAAGGGTTTGGGATACGAGCAATGAAATTTTTATTTAATACTTATAAAAATATAAAAAAATGGTCGTTGAATACTCCAATTTGGAATACTAGAACTATTAACTTTTATCAAAAATGTGGATTTAAAATAATCAAGAAAAATAGTAAAGAACTATTGTTTGAAAGAAATATTTAGTTTATGAGAAACAAGAAAGTAAGTCCATGTACTTTATTACATTTAAACAAATAGCCGAACACTCCCTCTGACCATACTTTTCTTGTTCTGTTTTAGAAAAGTATAGTTTAAAATTTGGTGAATTTTATAGTCACAGAATTGTAAATTTTATTTGCATAGGCGTTCTAACCATCAACCATCGTACAACATATAGGAGTCTTTCCGAAATAAAGCAAACTATAACTTGTCAGCAAAGGTTTAAACTTATTTCATTTATTTAACTTATTTCGGAAAGACTCTGTTGAACGAAACCACAGGTTATTATAATGGGCTTTGATAGATAGTTTAGTGCGGAGAGAGTCATAATAAAGGCCAAAATGAGCAGGAAAGAACAGGATAGAACCCCTCTGAAAAATATTGGTCGTACTTTGGGATGAGCATTTTTCCAATATTCACGTAAAGTGGATAATAATGTTTTTGACAACATAACATAGCGGTCTTTTCTCCCTTTTGCATTTTGATTTTAATAACCATGCGTTTGCTGTCAATATCATGTACTTTCAGATTTACACATTCAGACAACCTTAGGCCCCCTGAATAAAGAGTCTGGATGATGGCTTTATACTTGAGGTTTTCAGCAGCATTTATGATACGGGAAATTTCCTGTTTGTCACCTTATTTATATTACAATTGGAGTTCAACTTTTTTGAACACTGATAACTGAGGGCAGGGATTTGATTCTTTTTTGAAAAGGTATCTGGTCAATATTCCATTCTTTTTGCAGCACATGCTTAAAAAAGTATTTGATAGAACACACAGCCAGGTTAAAAGTAGCAAAAGAAGATTTCTTGGAATAAACAAGATAAACCTGGTAGGCAGTAATATCTTCCGACAGGATGTCTTCAGGTGATTTCATATGAAATTTGATAAAATTTTTCATATGATCGAGATATATCCGGACAGTGCTGGAACTGTAGCCCCTTATCTCAAGATCTTGTTTCATTTGGTTAAAATATTTTCCAGCGAAAATACTTTTTCGCAGGGAACACTCCTTGAAATTAAATTTTGGTTAAATTATAATGGATTTAGCCGATTTGGTTTCCTATGGGAGATTTGTCGGTTGTATGTATTTTCTCACCGCGTCAGCGGTTTAGTTCAACTGTTATTTATGTGTTCCACTCCTCCTTCGTGTGCGACAAGAAGTCGCTTAATTATATATTTTACGGAACATTGTCCCGGAGAAATCAGATGTTCTGCCATCTGCCGCTTTACCCGGCTGAATAAAGTGCGTCGGGGACAATGTAACCTCGGCAGAGAGGTGAACTCTTGCTTTTACTTGCTCCCTTTTGGGCTTTTCTTGTATCTTTTTGTTTTTCTTGCCAAATTTCAGCTTCACTTACCCGGGACGGGCGATTGCTACCCGTGGGATCTTTATTTATTTTTTTTATCAAAATGACCTTTGAATGTGTAGAAAATAAAAAACAGTGTTATAGTCTAAATAAACTGATTATAAAATTATTGTACATGGAGGCTTAAAAATGGCAAAACAAATTTTGTTAAAAAATATAAAACAGGCCCTGTTTATTCTGTTTTTGTTTGCTTCTGTGTCCTGTGATCCGGATATTGAGGAAGATATCCTTGACAATATTCCACCATTCTCCGAGGTCGGAATGCCGTTATTTACTGCTCTCCCGCTTGATCAGGAAAATTTTACCCGGTTTATTCCGCTAGGCAACCTGAATCCCCCCGGCCACACCCTGCCAACAGATCATCATTATTTTGTTTTAACTGACTACCTGAATATTGTGCCCGTATACGCACCCGGTAAGATATGGATAACAGAGATACGGTCATCTTATCATCATTCCGAAGATTTTACCGATTACGATATAACCTTTTATGCCTGTCGGGAAGTAATGGCAATATATGGTCATATCAGCAGCCTGTCGACAGAATTATCCAATTACTATGCCGATGCACCGGCTGAATATTCAGATACATATGATACATTTACCATCACCTCCAAACGATTGTTTGTTGAGATTGATTCCGGGGAAATAATAGGCACTGCAGGCGGCAATCCGGGCCAGCACTGTCTCGATTTTGGTGTATACGACAGCCGGGTATGCTATTCTTTCGCAAATCCGTCGCGGTATCACCAGCATTATAAACATGCTGTACCCTGTCTGGACTATTACGAAGAGACCCTGCAAAATACTTTGGAAAGCATGTGCGAGCGCAGTATAGAACCAATTGGAGGCACAGTAGCTCTGGATATTCCCGGATCGGCACAGGGCAATTGGTTTACCCCGGGGGAACCGACATACCCGGAAGATATGAATCTTGCTCTGGTTCATGATAATATAGATCCGGCCATACCCGTATTTTCGGTTGGTACCTCCATATCCGCATTGCCATGCGGTTGCTATTCTTTTTCCGTTTCCGGTTCAGGCTTTGCGAACAGGGATTCTTGTAACATCAGTGCAGATGGCAATTTATATAATTTTCCGTTCAATCTCGGGACACCTGATTCTTTCATAATCGTGATACAATTGGTAAATGCAAATACATTACGGATTGAAATACAGGCAGAAAGCGATGCTCCCTGGGATACATTTCTGGGAATCCAGCAGGATTTTGTACGTTAATTATCGACTGATACTATTTTTTTGTTTTGTCTGGAAAGAAAAAGTTGTCCTGGATCCCTATTCGCAATCAGAACCGCATGAAGAAATCCCAGGTCTCTTTCGCTATCCGGTTGACGCTTGATCCAGGATCCGTTACACTGTTCGCATGCCCGCCCTGGAAGAAGCCGAATATCACGGGAAACCCCTCCTTACACCCCGGGTGCCGCTTGTTAAATCCGAAAGGTCTTTGCCGCAACCGCCACTCGGACACAGGTCACATGTACTGGAACCGCATGGAAAACTCGATATGCTTCCAACGTACAGCTGCGCTATGAGAAGCGCATCGATAATGTCGACTGAATCACTACAATTCACGTCCGCACATGCAGGCATTGTAATTCGATGGATTCAAGCCCACGTACGCCTGCGCTATAAGAAGCGCGTCTATGATGTCTATTGCCCCGCTCCCGTTCACGTCTCCCATGAGAGAACATGAAGACGTCTGCGACATCAAAAATACGGGTAGCATTAAAAGTCCTGCAAGAATTAAATGGAATTTTCTCATTTTTTTCTCCTGCTTTCTAGATTACGCTCTTTTCAAGAACCCCTCTGAGAAACACTGGTCGTTGCCTGGAAAAAGATAACAGGAAGTTGTCACTTTCTTATATCCATAAAAGTATTTGTTTTTTCCATAACCTTATCAAAAAAAGAATATACCTTCCTTTTATACGCGGAAGGAGAAAAAGTCTGGTTATCATAATCTCTTATACGATTATTTAGAAGTATTATAGACACTTTATCTATTGTCTTTAACATAAAAGTAATTTCAGATTTTCAAGAATTTATTCATATACCAGGGGAAAATTATCCCTATTTTCTTTTTTTTAATATTAATGTAGAATATTATTATGAGGAAATTAAAGATTTATTTTGATACATCAATTATAAGCTTTATATATGCTGATGATTCGCCGGAAAAAAGGAATATTACATGTGAGTTTTTAGATAAATATATGAATCGGTATGAGGTATTTATCTCTCGTTTTGTTATCGCAGAAATTGAGAATACAACAAATAGCATTTTAAAGGAAAAGCTTTTGGATGCAGTTTCAGCATATCCAATAAATATCATAGAAATACCGAAACATGAGGAAACACAGATTTTTGAATTAGCGAATGAATATATAAATAAAGGTATTATTCCAAAACAAAAATTTGATGATGCCGTACATATTGCAATTTGTACTGTAAATGAATTTGATATTTTATTAAGCTGGAATTTCAGACATATATCAAATATTAAAAAACAAATTCAAATAAATAATATAAATAAGGAACAAGGATATTTAAAAGAGTTATATCTTTTAAATCCAATGGAGGTAATTATAGATGATGAATAACAGTAAAGATTCGAAAATGTTAATTGAAGTCTGGAAAATGAAGGAAAAGCTATTCGAAGAAACTCAAAATATGAATTCAGAAGAATTGTTTGAATATATCAATAAAAAAACGGAGAAAACCGTATCTAATTTAAAGAAAAAGGCGAAAGTGTAACCTTTTATTTTGTGTGGCCTGCATATATAGGAGTTTCTTCTAATTCTATCGTAGTTTTATGAATATTTGAATTTTAAAATTTGAAAACAGTAAACAGTGAATTATTTAGAAAAAGAAAGAATTCTTGGTTGGAAGAAACGGAAAAAACAAAATATGTCAGTTCGTATTCATCCAAATTGGTGTGATCGCGGAATTGGCACAAGTCTTTTAAGTACTATTGCTAGTTGGGTGGTTCGGAAACGAAATGCTGCCTTTACATTTTGATGTTGCTGCATCGAATATGCGTGCTGTAAGATGCTATTTGAAAGTTGGTTTTCAAATTACTGGAGAATTCTGGAAGAAAGCAGATGATCTCATTAATGTAGATATTTTTTGAAAGATTATATCCGTTTTAAAAATGGATTTCCTGAACTTAAATTTCTACTCATGAAAATAAGAAATAAGAAAAAAGGAATAATTTTAAAGGAATTGATTCAATCGTATTTTTATAAAACAAACTAAAATACAAAAAGAAAGCACTTTATTACAAGCCAGTCTATTAAAACCAGTTTACGAAATCGCACTAATTTACACCATCCACAGATTATCCATATTTTCAGGGGGACAGTTATTCTTTCATATCCAGTTCCAGGTAACTCTGCTTTAAATCGTCCAGATATGTTGACATTTCGGATGATTTTTCTCTGAGCTGTATAAGGGAGGGGGGTTCTCCGACAATCGCTATATTCTTCATCCGTGCCATATCAATCTGCATCTGCTTTAAAAGCGTAATGGCAGAGTTGACCCTTAAGTATATTACTTCTTTTGAATTCTTTAGTTCGGTGATGCTTTTCTTCTGCCCTTCATACTGCTTTATGGCTTTCCCATACTCTGCTTTAAGGTAACCGTCGTCTGTCTGATTCAGCTTTGCCTTTAACGATACAAGGGTTTTATCCACTTCTTCTTCAGACACTTTGCTTAAAACATCATTTAAAGAATTGTCCTGCTGAATTAATTCATCTATCTGCTTTGTAAAAGTGTTCAGGAGGGTTTCCATTTCTCCCCCGAAATGAAGCGTTAATTCCCTGTCGTTCTGCAATTGCTCAAGAAGTTCCTTTCTAATCTGTAATGCTTCTATATGCTTTTCCCTGTAATTTGATGCGGCAGTATGGCCGGTATACTGTGTTCCTTTATGCTTTTTTATATCCGACCATGACAGGCCTATTTCAGTAAGTTCGTCGGTGAGATATTTTTTTCTTGCGCGGTATACTGCCCAGTGTGCAGCAAGTCCGACACCCCAGCCCAGAGCCGGGAAAAGGAACCAGAGGAATTTGGAATAAGTAATCATGTTTATTCCAAAGAGATATCCAATTACACTTGCAAAGGCTGTTCTATGCTGCCTGAAAGCGGATTCCGATTTCTGGAGTTTCCGTAATGCAGCGATTTGCTCCGGGTTAAGGCTTTTAATAGGCAGAATCTGCTCTTTATCCTTTTTTGTATTCCGGATATACTGGAAATGGCAGAGGAGACCGATCCCCCACCCCCCAAGAAGATAATAAAACCAGGGATGTACAAATGGTGTCAAAAGGAGATAGATAACAAAGACCAATGCATTCACGGCACCATAGACAATTGAATGAGCGCTGAAACCGATCATCGCCTTGTTTGCTTTTTTTATGATTTTTTTCTTAAGCCTTTCAAAAAAGGAAAGCCTGGTTTCATCATTCATTGTTTTCTTTTCCGGATATTCTTTAAAATCGTTTTCTTCTTTCAATGGTATCTCCTTTTCATATAAAATCTAACCCCGGTGTCATTTCATCTATCCGGGGTACACACCTGATTTCTGCTTTACATACTTTTTAAACTTTTGTCCCCTGTCAAATTCATTAAGAAACATGCCAAATGAAGCACATCCCGGGGAAAAAAGGACGGAAGCACCCGGGTGGGCATCCATGAATACCTGGTCCACGGCATCACTCAAAGAGGGGAAAAAGCCCTCGTATAAAATACCTTTCTTTTTAAAAAGCGCCGCTATTTTTTCCGTCCCTGTTCCTTCAAGAAGATATACCTTTTCGCATTTTGTAACAACATCGAGTAATGGGGAAAAATCACTTTTTTTATCCGTTCCCCCGGTAATAAGAAAAAGAGGTTTTGGGATTGTCTGTATCGCGGCAACAGTTGCCTCCGGGATTGTCGCAGCGGAATCATTATAATAATCTATGCCATTATGCTGTAAGAATAATTCGAGCCTGTGTTCAATCCCGCTAAACCGTGAAAGGGACGATCTTATTTTTAACGGGTCTATCCCGTAAAGATAAAGGGCAAGTCCTGCACTTAAGAGATTAATTCTGTTATGAATTCCCTTAAGCCTCGCCTCTTTTTCCAGAATCTGCCCGTATGAATCCCGGATTCTTGCAAAACCCCTATCATTTTCCAGCCAGGCACCCTGGTATTCAGGAGGAAGCAGTGCCCTGGAAAAGAAACAGGGAGTTGCATGAGTATTTTCTTTAAACCGGCTTACATATGGACAGTCAAAATTAAAAATGGAATAATCTTCCTTTCCCTGGTTTTTATATATAATCTTTTTATCCGAAATGTAATGATCCATACTCCTGTACCAGTTTAAATGATCCGGGAAGATATTTGTTATAAGGGAAATCACCGGTTTTAAGACATCCTTTTCTGCAAGATCGGCAAGCTGCCATGATGAAAGCTCAAGTACCACTGGTACATCCGGGGGGAGGGTGTCCACAAAGGTCAGGGGTGAAATGGTGATATTGCCCCCAAGTTCTGATCCGGGGAAGACCTCTTTAAGAACAAAATGAATAGCTGATGCAGTCGTTGATTTTCCTTTGCTTCCTGTTACTGCAATAACCGGGTTATCAATATAACGAAGAAAGAGAGAAATATCCGTTTCAACAGGAATATTGTGTTCTTTTGCCAGGGTCATGAAGGGTGAATTCCGCGGGACACCGGGATTTTTTATGATAAGATCAGGAGATATAAAATCTTCTTTTTCATGTTTTCCCAGAACAAGACGGACAGGAAAGTCTTTTAATCGTTTCAGGGAGGGTTCAAGCTCTGCTTCTTTTTTCAGGTCTGTTACTGTCACTTCCGCCCCGTTTTTCAGACAAAATAATGCAGACTCGACACCACCGCCGTGAAGCCCGAGACCCATTATCGTTACCCTCATTCCCTTCATTCCTTTATCCATCCCGGTCAATTCTGAATTCCTTTGAATCATTCTGGTTTAGATACACCTCGATCCGGATATTTTCAAACATCCTGATCCATTCGGGAGATACAAGTGCCTTTATTTCCTGGAATAACGGCAGATCTTCGGAGAAAAGTGTGTTTTTTAACGCTTTTTCTATTTTTCTCATATATGGTGATAAAAACCGGAGAGCATTATGAAGAAGGGGAAGGATCCTTTCTCTTTCATTCATACCGGGATCGATTACATTACTGCAGAGGGTTTTATACATACATAAAAACGGGTAATACGGATAGATTTTTTTTCCCGGCGGAAGAAATAATTTCGTAAAAAATCTGGAAAGCTCATCATCAATCCAGATACCTTTTAAAAGATAACCCCTTCCCTGTTCCCCGATCCATGTTTCAGAAATTTTCTGGTTTATTACTAACGCTTCCACTTTCCCCTGTTTGACAATGATTTCTTTAAGGGGAAGAAAGTTTGCCTGGAGAAAAAGGGCATTTGTCCTGTACTCCGGGGTAACATCATTATCTCCCCGTTCCTCTATATGGGAATACTGGGCTTTATACAATAAATCCAGGCGAAGAAGGTAAAGAAATTCTTTCTTTTCGATTTTAAAAAGCTTAAAAAACCCAGGCCTGAGGATTTCCCCCGGATCAAAAAAGTAGACAAGTCCGGAAAAAATTTCCGGGGTAAGGGAAAAGAGTGTATTGAATAATTCTTTAAGAGCTTTAAGGTAATTTTTTTCCGGATATATTTTTCGGACATCATGATGAATCGGGAAATGTGGAACAGTAAAGTCGTCCTGGAGTTTTACGAAAAAGTCTTCATTATAAGTAAAATGCCTGGTATAAGAACTATGTTTCACAGGTAATTCTTCAATCAGTTTGTTGATATCCTTATCGGCATATTGTATCTGTATGACATTGGTGAGTCCTTCCATAATATATAAGATATTACCCTGAAAGAGATAAGGAATTCAATAGATTATGAAAGAATGGATTTTTTTCTGTATTGACGAACAGGTGAAAATTTTCATAATTAATTACATAAATCTCTTATAAAAGTACGCACAGAGTACTATAATAATACATTCACTATATCAAAACATTGTGAAGTGATGGTGGAGGTTGAATATATTTCAGGATATGTGTATGAGAAACGGTAATGTTTCGTGTATTTTACTTTTGGTTTTGATTTTTTTCGCGTTTTCCTCCCGGATTGAATCTGAAGATAATAATCTTTTGGTAAACGGGGATTTTGAATACCGTGAATTAACCGGATGGGAAAAGGAAGTCTGGAATGAAGGTGGTGTCATAGAATCAACAGACCAGAAGGTTTATAATGGAAAATATGCACTTAAGATTTATTCCGGTACTGTGGAAAATGATGTTCGGCTCATCCAGGAAGTACCGGTTGAACCGGATTCATATTATCGATTATCCGGCTGGATTGCATCGGAAAATGTAGAGAGAGGCAAGGTTGGTGCAAATATCTGTATTATGACAGGATTTGATTATACAGGGGATGTAGCCGGGACAGAAGATTGGAAGTATTACGAGTTTAGATTTAAAACCGGTAAAAATCAAAAGGTGATTAAGATCGGCGTAAGACTTGGTATGTATTATAATATCGTAAAAGGGACAGCGTATTTTGATGATATCCGGCTTGAAAAACTGAATTTCACCCCCAGGTATGCTGTTATTCTCGGTGAATCCAATGAGACCGTTATAAAAAACGAGCAGCAAAAAAAAGATAGTTCAAAAAGAAACCAGGTAAAAAAAATCGATCCTGTTTTATCACAGATCGATCTGCCGCTTATTCTTTTACTTATATCAATTGGCCTGGTTCCCGTTATCATCAATGCCTTTTTGACTATTCGCAGGGAGAAAAAGAATGGACATATCCAATAAACTATCCGGTTCGTTTCCTGTTCTTTATAAGATTCTGAAAGAGTATAAAGAACTTATTATAATTATAGGTGCAACAATTGTCATTACCTATTTTTTTACCACTGTTTCGTTTATGGTCTGGCGGAACTCGTACCCGGGTTCTGTCGGGGGTATCTGGTATATTTACGATGCGTGCCACTATATAAACATTGTCCGGTGGTTCTATGGAACATCGGAGGAGCAGCGGGTTCTTATCGTCTTTTTTCCCCTTTATCCGCTTCTTATCAAGCTTTTTTCCTTTGTTTTAATAGATCATGTTCTTTCTGCGCTTGTGATCTCGAATATTGCCTATGCTGTTGCCGCATTATACCTTTTTAAAATTGTAAATCTGGATTTTTCCAGGAAAACAGCGATTCGTGCTGTAATGTATTTTTCAGTTTTCCCGACAGCATACTTTTTACATGCTGCCTATACAGAAGCTCTTTTCCTGGCACTGGTAATCTCATGTTTTTATTATGCCCGGCAAAACCGCTGGCTGATTGCTGGAATTCTCGGGGCGCTTGTCTCTGCTACGCGGCTTACCGGTATTATCATCATCCTGGCTCTTCTTCTTGAGTACTTTCATCAAAGACAATGGAAGTTAAAGGACATCAAAATAAATATTATCTGGATCACTCTTGTCCCCCTGGGGTTTTGCAGCTATTTGATCATCAATTATACGATATTCGGACACCCTTTCCAGTTTTTGATTCTGCAAAACGAAGTATGGCATAAAAACCTCTCTCTCCCCATTT
This sequence comes from Spirochaetales bacterium, assembly GCA_016935735.1. Lineage (GTDB taxonomy): Bacteria > Spirochaetota > Spirochaetia > SZUA-6 > JAFGRV01 > JAFGRV01. The sequence goes on from JAFGQK010000405.1 coordinate 11,728, forward strand.
TGGGATTTTTCAATGCAATCGGGAGTCTCGGTTGGAAAGAACCCAGCCAGATTATCACCAGCGCACTGGCTGAACTCGTGGTGACTCTCTTTGCCCTGGGACTCATTATCTGGATGATATTCAAATACCGCCCTCTTTATGTCACTTATTCATGGCTTACCTGGCTTGTTGTGACTTCCAATTCATACTGGCTCAGCCAGCCCCGGTATATGCTGGCTATTTTCCCGGTATTTATTATTATGGCAAAGTGGGGAAAGAACAAGGGGGTTCATTATGCAATTCTTTTTTTATCAATCCTGTTTTACGGTACCTTTGCAGCACGATATACCCAGGGATTGTGGACATTTTAGGAATAGTATTGAATGATTGATACAAACCAGACCAGGGATAACCGGATCCTTTTGTTTTCAGAATTGTCGTTTTCTCCAACGGAAAAGCAGACCAGGGTCATACACCGTATACTCCTCATCATCATGATTCTGTCCTTTTTTTTACGGATCGCTTTTTTCAATCAGAATCCGCCTGCATTAAACCAGGATGAAGCGATGCATGGGGTAAATGCGTATTCGATAAGCAGGACAATAAAAGACCACAGGGGTTTTTTTCTCCCGGCACAGATGCACGGATTCGGGAATATCGGGATTGTTTCTCCCCTTTATACTTACCTTACTGTCCCGTTTGTCGGTATCTTCGGGCTTTCGGAAACAACAACAAGACTCGCTGCATTATTAATCAATCTTGCACTCCTGCCGGTGGTTTTCCTTTTTACAGGTAATCTGTTTAAAAACAGGATTATCGGACTTCTTGCGACAGGTCTCTCGGGTCTTAATCCGTGGCATCTTCACTATTCCAGGATTGCACATGAGGCAACTCTTTGTCCCTTTTTTTTCTTGCTTTTCTGTCTGCTTCTTTATCTTATCCTGACAAAGGAAAACTATAAGAAGCTTTTTCCGGTTGCCGGGATTATCCTCGGACTTTCATTTTACACCTACCAGGTTGCCTGGGTAATGAGTCCGATTCTCTTTCTGTTTACCAGTGTTCTTTTTTTTAAAGAATCCATAAAACGATACAAAGAACTTCTCTTTATTGCCGGGATCGCATTTGTCATTGCATTACCGATTCTTTTTACCAATGTCTTTGCCCGGGAGACCTGGATGGAATCACGTCTTGCTTCTGTCGCTTATTTTGACAAGCCGGACGGGTTTTTGATGATTCTAAAGAATTTTTTCTACTACTTTTCTTTCGATTTTCTTTTTCTAAAAGGGGATATGCATATATGGACCCTTCCTGGTAATGCCCAGCGGTATGGTATGTTTCATCCATATATGATTGTCTTTCTTACTGCCGGAATTACGTATCTCGTTATTCATCTTATTGCAAGAAAAAAAATGAGGCGTGAAATTATTTTAACGCTTGGTATGATCGTTCTCTATGCCCTGCCTGCCTCTGCAACCGAACCCATAGGATGGTCATTACGGGCATATACCCTTATCCCGGCATTTCATATCACAGGGGCAATCGGGATATGGGTACTTATAAAATCAATTCCGGCAGACCTGATTTCAAAAAAGATATCTTCCTTTATTACCCTTTCGCTTATCGCCATTACCGGATTATATATAGTATTCCAGGCAGTTGTTTTTTTCTATAATTATTATACGGTGTACCCGGCCCTGCCGGAGAACTTTGGAGCATACCAGTATGGGATGAAGGAGGTAGGTGAATATATAAAAGAAAATGAGGATAACTACAGTAAAATCTATATAACGAGGGATATTAACCAGCCTTTTATTTATATTCTCTTTTACACCCACTATGATCCTCTCACCTATCAGATGATAGAGAAGGATGAAAATCCGCTTGAATGGGGGGCTGTATTTCAGTTTGACCGTTATTATTTTATGATGGATAAAGAAATGCCCCTTAATGAGCCGGATACCCTTTTTATTACACGATGGTCTGCCCCTTTACAGGGGAAAAAGCTTTTAAAAAGAATTACAGATCCGATGGGTGACACTCAATTTCAGATATGGGAGTGATATTAATGAAAAAAAATATTCTTTTAATACATCTTTTTATTATACTGGCTTTTTTTGCAGAATTTGCCGGAAGTGAGAATTTACTTGATGATTCGTCATTCGAAGATATCAGGGACATAAGCAAGGATAAAGGCCTGTGGCGTATCCTGGCTTTTAACCAGGATCCGGGTACTTCCGAGTTCAGGGTAGAGACCGGTGATGCCCATACAGGGAAAAAATATGTCACAATCATCAATCATAAAGAAAATCATACCCGGTTTGTTCAAAGGATCGGGGTACAGGGGGGAGAAATCTACCGGCTTTCCTGCTGGGCCAGAACAGAAAATGTGGAAACAAAAACAAAGGGTGCGAATATTACGGAAGAAGGTATTCTTGAACATTCTCCCAGTGTATCCGGGACAACGAAGGACTGGGTTTATACTGAAATGTATATACGGATCGGGATTGATATAGATACTATTGCTGTTGCCGTAAGCCTTGGCGGATATTATGGAACCAATACGGGAAAGGCTTCTTTTGATGATGTCACTGTAGAAGAGGTGAACGAAATACCCCGGGGTGCAGTGATTGCTACAAAAGGGGATTTTATTGAAAAAAAGAGGGGGAAAAAGAAAGAAGAACAACCGGTACGGATCGTGAAAGAACCGGGACCAGTGTCTGTCCCTGTTTTTATTGCCTTGATTCTCGCACTGGCGAGTGCTGCCTTTATTACCGGCAGGATTGTTTATATCAACCTGGTAAAAAAGAAACTTCTTAAGAAGAAAGAATCGGAAAAAGAAGAATCTGAACAATAAAAGGGAGTATTGAAACATATTATTGCCGCAGCAGATTTTCCCGGCTTGACAAATACAAATCTCCCAATATACTAGAGGAAGAAGATATGAATAAAAGTAATCCGATCCTTTATTATGGAAGATCAACCCTTAATATTGTCCTTTCCCTGTTCACCATTTCCCTGATTATTGGTTCAACACTCCTTTTTAAAGGAATATTAAAAGTGATTGTTCCGGTAGGGATATTCATCCTGTATATTACCGCAACGGTCATTATTCTCTTTTCAAAACAGGGAGCAAAAGAAATCTTAAGCGAACAGGAAGAAGACAGGGTAAAGAAGGTGAACAGGGTAATTACACGGTACCGTGAAATGAGGGACCGTATTGCTTTTCTCCGTATCGGTGATGATGAAATGCGAAAAGCGGTTGAATATTTTTTGCTTGTATCGGGAAATTATTTTAATAAATGCAGGGAACTTCTCTCCTATTCACCAGAGGCAAACAGGAAGATCGAGCAGGTTCTTGAAATATGCCAGATCTATCTTGAAGAATACGACGATCGGTTAACAGAAAAGAGATATGGTGTGAAGGATAAAGATCATTTTGATGCATATCAGCAGAGGACCATAAAAGCGATCCAGGATGCTGCGGATAGCATCAAGAAAAAAATGGCAAATGATCTGTCTGATCTTACCCGGGAAGAAAAGCTTGAAATTATTGAAGAGATGAACTCCGACAGGTAAGAGCAGCGGGCAGCAGTACCATTTTATAAAATGGTCTTTACGATGAAAAAAGGGATTGTATCCCTATCAAGAAATACTCTTTTTCAGGGATGTGATGTATGAAAACAAATTTTATTGCATCGATAGGTATTCTCCTGTTAACTGCCTTTTCTTTATGTGCAGTTGATGCGGACCTTGAGTCAGTGGAAATCGACCTGGTGCTGAGACCCGACGGAAAGGCAGATATCTATTACAGCCTTCTCTGGCATGCTACAGGCGGTGAGATGCACGGATTTTATTTTGAAGGAATAGCTACCGAGCCGCATTTTAATATGGAACACTGTTTTGCAGATATCCCGGGCGGGAAACGTGTCCCCCTGGAGATTGATGACCTGGGAGATGGGAAATATGATGTGATCCTTGAAAAGGGACGGGGATTTTCCGGTTCTGCCTATTATTACCTTCATTATGGTGCCGATCTTGCCTCATATGGAAACATCGGGTATACCGTCTCTGGAGAGTTCGGCGATCTCTTCTACTTTAACTGGGCACCGGTTGAGTGGGATGAACCTCTTGAACACAGGACTGTCCGTGTCGTCCTTCCTATCCGGGTTCCGGGCAGGGAGGTTGATGATGATTTTCTTACGGGAATAGGTTTCAGGACAGAGAAATTCGTGAATGCAGTAAATAAAATCGATTATTACGGTACTGAAGGGGACGACGGGAATTATTACTTTACTGTCAGGTTCCACCAGGATAATACTTCTTACAGGGGAAGCCAGCACCTTCAGTTTTATGTAAAACGTGACAGGATTCCCATGGATGATACGGAACCTGGTGTTCGGGATATGAATACATCAAATGGTAAAGATGACAGGGAAATTGAATATAGCACCGAAGATACGTACGATACCGGGGACTCTTCCGAATCATACCGGGGTCTTTCACTTTTCGGGAGAAATCCCCTTCCACTCGTCGTCATATTCCTGGCCGGGCTTGTCCTGGTTGTTTTTATCAGTATAAGGAAATCAAGGGGTTTTGATGCAGTGGTGGAACAGGTGGAAAATATCCGGTGGGCCGGGGAGAACTGGATTCCCCCGAAGCTTTTAATCGGCTCCTACCAGGTAAAGGGAAAGATTGTAAAAGATCTTCACCCTGTGGAGGCCGCGCTGCTTCTTGAAATGCCCCTGCCCAGGATTGTAGCGATTATGCTCGAGGGCCTTAAAAGGCAGAAGATCATTGCCGTGGTCTCGGAAGATCCCCTGCGTATAAAGATTATCTCTTCCAGTAAAGCAGAGCATGATTATGAGGAGATGTTTCTCCAGGCCTTTGATACTGAAGGAAATGTTCTTTCCGGGGTAATGGCGGACTTTTTTGAAAAACTCCTTGCCCGTCTCCAGGAAAAGGTATGGGATTGTGATCTCGAGGCAACAAAGGAGTATTATACAAAGAAACTGGAAGAAGAAAAACCGGAAGAGGTGAGGGAACCGTATTATGCGTACTGGTCTTCGTACCGGTACATTTACTTTCATCATGATTACTATTCTGCCCTTCATCTCCCTGTGGAGTTTTCATCCGGGTACCAGGCTTTTATGTCATCATCTGCATGTTTTGAAGGATGCTTTACCCCGCCGGTATTTGCAAAAGGCGGTGTTGATGCCTGTTATTCCGCCTGCCATAATGCCTGTCATGACGCGTGCCACTCTGCCTGCCATTCGGCTTGTCATTCTGCCTGCCATTCGGCCTGCCATTCGGCATGTGTCTCCGGGGGCGCACATTGAAAAAATCGGAACTTGCCTGGGTCGATACATTCTTCAATCAGAGTAAGGACCATATTTTTATAAGGGAGGAAGACAAAGTACTTATCCTGCCGCCTAACAGGGTGTATAAGCTGAATGAAAGCGGTTTTTACCTGATGATGTATCTTTTTTCCGGGAACAAGATTACCGATCTTGATGTGATTACTGATGGAAAACGAGCAGAAGAAGTGCATCATTTTTTTTGTGATGTGCGATGCTTTTTTACCGGGTGCCCCGAGATTCCTGATAAACAGAAAGCTGTTGAGCGTATCCCCTATGATTTTCATTTTACCCGGCTCCCGGTTCTGGGTGAAATAGCGGTTACCTACAGGTGTAATAATTCCTGTCTTTTCTGCTATGCCGGGTGCGGAAAGGATGTTAAAAAAAATGAAGAAATGTCACTTAAAGAGATAAAACAGATCATTACCTTGTTCCGGGACAGGGCAAAGATACCCTTTTTTTCCTTTACCGGGGGAGAACCCCTTGTCCGCAATGACCTGGAGAAGATGATACGTTTTGCATATAAGACAGGGCTTAAGGCGAATCTTATTACCAACGGCACCCTGGTAAATAAGAAACGGGCAGCATCACTTTATAAAAGCGGACTCCGGACCGCCCAGGTAAGTGTGGAAAGCCACATCCCTGAAATCCATGACCTGCTTACGGGAAGATCCGGTTCTTTTGAACAAACCCTGTGGGGTATAAAATGCCTGCAAAATGAAGGAATCAGTGTGCAGACCAATACAACGCTTTCCCGGTTCAATATCCCGGGAATCGGGGAATATCCTGCTTTTCTCCGTAAACTCGGTGTTAAGCGCTTTTCCATGAATCTCTATATTCCTTCCGGCAGGGGACTTTATCATAAAGAGCTTTTTTTCCCGTATTCGGAAATAGGCCCTGTGATTGAACAGGTAAGAAAAGCTGCATATAAAGAAAACCTTACCTTTTACTGGTATTCCCCTGTACCATATTGCTTTTATAATCCTGTTGCCCGGGGGCTGGGGAATAAATCCTGCGCAGCTATGGATGGCCTTATCTCTGTATCCCCGGGGGGATACGTTCTTCCCTGTTCTTCATACCCGGAAGAGATCGGGAACCTGCTTGATGAGGATTTTCATCACATCTGGTTTTCTAAACGTGCAGCTTATTTTAAACAAAAACATTTTGCCCCGGCAGAATGCTCGGGATGTGAAAAATTCAATGCATGCCAGTCTGCATGCCCCCTTTACTGGCAATATGCCGGAACAGGGGAAATCAGAAGGATTCATTATGAAAATTAATTATGTAATACCCAAAATTCCCCTCCCTTTACGAATGATTTCTTTTATTCTCTGTGAAACAGGCGGGATCGCCATCCAGTTTTTCCTCCCGTCATTATTTTTTTTAAGCCTTGTTCTTATGGTTGCGGGGTCTGTTCTTCTTATTGCAAGGAATTATAAGAATAAACCCCTTGACCTGGGGTTTGAAGACTGGAAACCTGCTTCCGGGATCGAGTTTGAACGGATTGAGCAGAACCTGAAAATGACAAAAAAATTGTCATATCCTTTTATTTATAAAGGAGGGTTTGGGGTAGTGGTTCTTGTTATCCTGGGAATAGCCGCCTTTTTTGCTTTTGTTAATGATGCATATGGGGTGCTTATTCTGGTACTGGATGTTGCCATTATCTTTTTCCCTGTTTCGTGGACAGGTGTTGTTCAACTCTGGACACCATCAGAACTCAAAATGAAAATGGAACGCTTCTGCACTATTATGCAGGAAGCAAAAAAATCTCCGGGTAAACTTATTGTCACCCCGTACCTCCGCCTGGACAAGGATAAAGAAGGCAGGCAGATACCGGAAGACGTCCGGCTTATGATTGAACCGAAGAGAAAACCGGAAGATTTTCTCGGTGCCCAGATCCAGATCGCGATTAATAATGGCCCAAATGGGGCTGTTCCCTATATGTATGCAGTGTTTCTCTGCAAAGGGAAGGGGCCGACCTTTGAAAAATTAACAAAAGAAAAATACGGTTCAATGATTAAAGAGCCCGGTGGTGATAATGAGTACGGTTATATTGTGGTAAGGCAGAGAACCGGGGGCGGGGGGTATCATACTACTCCGAATGATTGCATCCGGTTATTCGGTATTTTAAAAGAGAAACTCATAACATTATCTTGATTTTTTTGTATTTCCGGGCTTTTATTCGGGCTGGGGAGATTTGAACTCCCGCCCTCTCGGTCCCGAACCGAGCGCGCTAAGCCACTGCGCCACAGCCCGAA
>JAFGQK010000005.1 GCA_016935735.1 Spirochaetales bacterium
CGTTGGCCGCCAGGTTAAATAGACCAGTATCATTAAAAGAACCTGGATAGCTTGTTAATTGGGTTGTGGGCTTAAGCCTTCGTTATGTAATAATATGTATAAATTCCTTTCTGTATGATGAATGCAACAAGGTATTGAAATTCTATTGATATATTGCATTTCTTTTATTAACATTGGTAACATATGGTATTTTAAGTCAAAATAGATAAACGTTGGCCGCCAGGTTAATGAGACCAGCATAATTAAAAGAACCTGGATAACTCATTAATGGGGTTGTGGGCTTAAGCCTTCGTTATGGGTTATGTTCATTGAATTTATAAACCGGTAATGTTTTTTGGTGAATAAGAATGGGAAAAGAACAGAGAAGGATAGAAGAATTGCAGAAAAAAACCGAACTCCTTTCTGTTTTATATTCAATTAGTACAGATATTTCACTTTCAATGAAGCCGGATAAAGTCATGGATATTATTCTTGAAAAGGGAGTAAGCATACTCGGGGCAGAAATTGGTGTTATTCTGCTTTTTAATAAGCAGAAAGAGGAACTTTTTATAAGCTGTGCAAGGGGATTGGATAAAAAAACAATAGAACAGGTCAGAATTAAACCCGGCGAGAAAATTGCCGGGCAGGTTGCTCAAAGCGGTAAAATAATTGAAGCTATTGATCTACAGACAAAAACCGGACTAATTGATTCTTTCATTACCATATATCCGATTCAATCCGTATTATGCCAGCCCATAAAGACAAAAGACGATATTATTGGTGTTCTCCATATAAGCAGGTTTTCAAATTCCGGTTTCCCGGAGTATGAAAAATGGTTCACCGGGATACTGGCAAACAGGGTTTCCATTGCTTTGGAAAATGCAGAGTTATATCACAATCTTAAAGAATCGGAAAAAAAGATTGAAGAATCATTTTATTTTATTGACAGTATTATAAGAAGCATACCTGATGTGTTTATGGTTATTGATATAAAAGGCAGGATATTAAAGGTAAATAAGTCCATGTTTCATCTTATTTTTTTTGATGAAGAATTTACTCCCGGAGATATGGAAAACCGGATTATCGGTAAAAAGATTACGGATTTTTTACCGATCGGGGATTTATTCAGGAATAAACATACCGGTCTGTTCAGAATTACTGAACCCATCTCTCATTTTGAACTTTGCTATAATTCAATAAATGGGAAAGAAATATGGTTAAGTCTTTCTGCTGCTCCTGTCTTTGACGGAACAAAAGATATCATCAGTACTATTATTCTTCTCAGGGATATTTCAGTCCGGAAAGAGATAGAAAAAAATCTTAAATACCTTACTTCACACGATGTATTAACAAACCTGCCGAACCGGGTACTGCTGAATGATCGAATCCAGCAGGCCATTACCAGGGCCCACAGGTACAGGTATTATGTCGGGATTCTGCTTCTTGATCTTGATCACTTTCAGGAAATTAATGATACCCTGGGGCATGATGCCGGAGACAGTCTTTTAATAAAAATCGCTGACAGGATTAATCATTGTATACGCGAATTTGACACCAACGCACGAATGGGCGGGGATGAATTTGTTGTGGTTCTCTGTGATTTGAATGATCTAAAAGAAATAGAAATTATATCAAAAAGAATAATAAGCATATTGAAAAAACCCATAATAATAAAGGACAGGGAAATTTCCATTACCGCCAGTATTGGCGTAAGTATTTACCCGGACAATGGAAAAAGCGTAGAGGTTCTTTTAAAAAATGCAGATATTGCGATGTATTCTGCAAAAAACAATGGAGGTAATAAATTTTCCTTTTTTACCAGAGATACCGGGAGGGCAACAGAGGAAAGAGTGCTTTTAAAACATGAATTAATTAATGCAATAAAAAACAATGAATTTACCCTCATGTATCAACCCCTGGTGGAAACATTAACCGGAAAAATAATTGCGGCCGAAGCCCTCCTCCGCTGGCAGCATCCCAGGAAGGGTATTATTGGCCCGATCCATTTCCTTCCTGTTGCTGAAACAACCCGTCTTATTCTGCCAATTGGTGAATGGGTGCTTGAAACAGCATGTAAACAGGGAAAAAGTTGGGAGGATAAGATACAGCAGCCTTTTTCCATCGCCGTGAACCTGTCGGTATTTCAATTGTATGAAAAGGATCTGGCTATAAAGGTGATGAAAATACTTAATAAAAACGGATTTCCCCCAAAAGACCTTATTCTGGAAATAACTGAAAGTTCAGCCCTGCATCATATGGAAGATTCCATTAAAATCCTTAAAGAACTAAACAAAAGTGGAATTCAAATCTTTTTGGATGATTTTGGGTCCGGGTATTCATCCTTTAACTGGCTTAAACTACTTCCTATCCAGGGATTAAAGATCGACCGCTTTTTTATACAGAATATTGTTGACAATCCTTCTGATTCTGCGATTGTAAAGGCAATTATTGCAATGGCACACAGCTTACAAATAAAAGTGGTAGCCGAGGGTGTGGAAACATCGGAGCAGCTTGATTTACTTAAGTCCATTAAATGGCAAATTAATGAAACATTCCAATGCGATCAACTTCAGGGTTATTTATTCAGCAAGCCTCTCCCGGCACAGGAATTCACCCGGTTGCTTGATAACCTGAATAAAGGAGTGAATTAGTCCGGGAAACAGACCAGTAGCACACTTTAAGAGTCCACCTCTATAACTTGACATTTTACTTCTACAACAGCTGCCCTGAGAAATCATCGAGTCCAATCTGCGTTGCTCATGAGCAACCTGGGAAATCGATGTAATTTGTGGTTTCATCTCTTTATTGTGGAAAATCGAAATTCCTGGACAATAAATTAATATTGTTAGCATGTATTATCAATCCGGACATCACATCTCACCTGGAACCAATCGAAAAAACAATCCTCTACCTTGAATCCGGCAGGAATAAAACAGTTTTACAAAAAATTGATCCCGAAACCTGTGTGGCCGTAGAAACTATTCTTAAAGAAATAGAGTAATCACAAAAAAAGCCGTCCTGCAAGTGGACGGCTCATATAATTCATTCTATCCTTATAAAAGCTTTGCCTTGATTGCTTCTGCCTTATCTGTCTTTTCCCAGGAAAAGATATCCCGGCCAAAGTGGCCATAGGATGCGGTTTTTTGATAAATCGGTTTTTTAAGATCAAGCGAAGAGATGATTCCGGCTGGTTTCAGTTCAAACAATTCCCGGACAACCCCTTCAATCCTTTCATCCGGGATTTTACTCGTCCCGAATGTAGTGACATATACAGAAACCGGTTCTGCGACCCCGATTGCATAGGCGAGTTCAACCTCGCACTTGTCGCAAACACCTGCTGCAACAAGGTTCTTCGCAATATAGCGGGTCATATATGCAGCAGAACGGTCAACCTTGGACGGATCCTTGCCGGAAAATGCACCGCCGCCATGGCGGGCCATCCCACCATATGTATCAACAATGATCTTTCTCCCGGTAAGCCCGGAATCACCATGTGGTCCGCCGATGACAAACCGACCAGTGGGGTTTATGTGATAGATAACATTCCCTTTAAGCATTTCTGCCGGTATAGCCTTTTTAATAATAACTTCTATAAGACTTTCTCTCAACTCATCATAGCTTACTTCTTCCGAATGTTGATGGGAAAGAACAACAGTGGGAATTCTCACCGGTTTTTCATCTTCATATTCAACAGTAACCTGGCATTTCCCATCCGGGCGTAAAAATGGAAGAATACCGTTTTTCCTTATTTCCGCTGCCTTAAGCATGATCTGGTGTGCATAATAAATCGGGGCCGGCATGAGATGTGGTGTCTCGTTTGTTGCGTATCCAAACATCATGCCCTGATCCCCTGCGCCCTGTTCTTTATGAAGACCTGTTCCCGCGGTTACTCCCTGCGAGATATCCGGGGACTGGCCGTGAATTGTCGAAACTACAGCACAGGACTCATAATCGATTCCATAGGAAGGATTATCATATCCAATTGATTTTAAAACTCCCCGTGTAATCTGCTGAACATCGATATAGCCATCGATGGTAATTTCCCCACCTAAAAGAACAAATCCGGTTGTGGTAAAGGTTTCACATGCAACCCTGGCATTCGGATCCTGCCGGAGCGCATCATCCAGAACTGCATCAGATATCTGATCACAGACCTTATCCGGGTGGCCTTCGCCCACACTTTCAGATGTAAATACGAATTGTTTTCTATTGCTCACAAGCACCTCCTTATGTGTTCTGATTTATTAAAATCTTATGTTTACTTCTTTTTATCCCTATAAAGATCCATACGGTTACTTAAGGTCACCCCACATCTCTCTTATGAAAGAATGAACAGTAAAATATACATGGAATTCCTTCAAGGTGATAAAGATATTGTTTATAATTATCAGAAAAAATAGATTTAGTCAAGCAAAAACATCTCTATTTTGTATTTCAATAAACTAAGAGGAACCAGTTTGCCAGTTTATTTAAGAGGACCTGTATCTTTTAAATATGTAATAGTGTCTTCTACAATAAAAGGTTCATATTTCAAGCCCAGACTTCCTTTTTTGACCCATATCTTTACTAAATTCACTATTTCACCGCTTTCTGTTACTATCCGGGAAAGCTCTTCTATGTGGGAAATAGTACTCAATTTAAACTCAAAAAAGATGGTATTTGAACTGAATGGGTCGGAGATAAGAAGTATTTTTTTTTCATCATAGGGATGCTTTCTTGGCGCACCGGTAAAAGCAACATTGCTTTTTGAGTAATCCGGGTGTCCTGAATATTTTGTAATCTCGTAAAATGGTTTTGATTCAAGAAATTTTTCAAAACTCCTATCCATAACCTTTATCCCGTTCCTTTTCTTATTCCCATATAAACTCTTGAGTCTGTATGGATTTTTTTCATACGGTACCTTATAAATTACTATCGTGCATCAACTTATGTTGAGGAGGTATCAAGGATTTTTCATCTGGATTGGCTGCCCGGTCGCTTCCAGCACAGATAACCATAAGGAATCTTCCGGTGAAAGATATTTATTCCTTGAGGTAACCAGTTTAAGAGGCACGTGGGTAAACATTCCCTTCCAGATTCCGATAATCAGTCCGGTTTTTCCTGCCATCCCTGCATGTACGGCATTCTGAGCGAGTTGCAAACAAAAAATCGCATCATGTGCATTTGCCGGAACTGAACGGACAAGATAGCTGGGATCAATATATTTGATATTCACATCCAGTCCGACATTCTTCTTGAAGTGTTCTTTTATTGAATTCTTAAGGAAAACACCAATATCACCGAGTTTTACATTCCCCGATGCGTCCGTCTCATATGTTTTGTTTTGAATAATATCCTGGCCTGCTCCTTCGGCAATAACAATAACAGCATGATCCTTTTTCTTAAGCCGTGCTTCCAGATGTGTAAAAAGACCCTGGGGACCCTCGAGGTCAAAGGGTATTTCCGGTACCAGGACAAAATTCACTTCATTCAACGCAAGAGCTGCATTTGCAGCGATATAACCGGACATCCTTCCCATTACCTTTACCAGGCCAATCCCGTTCGGTGCACCAATAGCTTCGGTATGAGCACTTTTAATGGCAAATCCTGCAACAGAGAACGCAGTTTCCAGACCAAAGGTCATTTCCACATAGGAAATATCATTGTCTATTGTTTTCGGCACCCCAATAACGGATATATGAAGACCCCTCTTTTTTATTTCCTCGTATATTTCCTGTGCCCCACGGAGTGTCCCATCTCCCCCGATGGTAAAAAGAATTGAGATGTCCTTTCGTTCAAGACAATCAACAATCTCATCAATATCCTGTCTTCCCCTGGAAGAGGATAGGATACTCCCCCCCATTGAATGGATATCGTGTACAACATCCGGGGTAAGCATATATGGTTCATATCCATATTTCGGGATAAACCCCATAAAGCCATACCGGATGCCATAAATCGTATTCACCCCGTAACGATAGTACAGTTGCATAACAATACTTCTAATCACGTTATTGATCCCGGGACAGAGACCCCCGCACGTAACAATTGCAGCTTTAATTTTCGAAGGATCAAAATAAATCTTTTCCCTTGGCCCGGCCTTTTCAAATGCGAGTAATTGCTCACCGTTGTTTATCCTGTTTACTATTTCATTCTTATCATGATGAATGATGACTGTTTCAGAATCATCTACATAATTGGCAATTAAATCCCCATTCACTGTGGAAAGCCCAAGCGGGGATTGTATGTCCGGGATCCCGAACGAATCAACCTTTAAATCTTCTTCTTTCAAATTCATAATTTCCATACAGGATTTAACCCCAATCTTTCTTTAGTTTCTAAAAGCGTCTGTTTTGCAATGTGCCGGCATTTATCTGCATTGTTATTCAGTATTTCACGTATACTGTGTGTGTTCTTCTTAAGATTTTCATATCTTTCCCTGATAGGATTGAGTATTCTCATAAGATTTGTCACAAAGATCTTTTTACAATCCAGGCACCCGATTCCTGCTGTCCTGCATCCTTCTGCAACTTCTTCCCTTGCTTCTTCGTTTGTAACAAGTTTGTGGTAATAATAGATATTGCAGATAAAGGGGTTTCCGGGATCTGTTTTTTTGATTCTTGCAGGGTCTGTTTTTGCAACAGAGACTTTATCCCATATCTGGTTTTCCGTTTCTAGAATCCCGATAAAATTATTCATCGACTTACTCATCTTGTTTTCCCCATCAAGTCCCATTATCCTTGGTGATTTGGTAAGAAGCGCCTCACATTCAGGGAATGTTTTTCCATACCTTTTATTAAAATACCGGGCAACTTCCCGTGTAAATTCAATGTGCTGTACCTGGTCTTCGCCCACAGGAACAACTTCACCTTTATAAAGGAGGATATCCGCAGCCTGGAGTACAGGGTAATCAAAAAGTCCGACATTCACATTCTTTTTATGTTGTTTTGCTTTATCCTTAAACTGGGTCATCCGTTCCAGTTCTCCCATAGGTGTAACTGAATTGAAAATCCAGGTCAGGTCTGCATGTCCGGTGACCTCTGATTGTATGAAAAGTATTGTCTTTTCAAGATCAATCCCGCATGCAAACAGGTTAATTGTCAGATCCATCACCTTTTCCGGCATTTTACCCGGATCATATTCAATAGTAATTGCATGGTAATCTACAACAGAAATATATGTCTTATAATCATACTGTATTTTAACCCAGTTTTTTATAGCCCCGAAATAATTGCCGATATGCAGTGTTCCGGTCGGCTGAATTCCAGAAAAAAGAACCTTCACTTTTTAAGCTCCTGTCATAAGTTTTTAAGATTAATCACAATGTATAACAGGAAGATGCTTTGTGTCAAGAATAAATGGATTGAAAAGGAGGGGGAACTACGGACTATCCGGGCAATATGTACAACCCAAAATAAGGGAAAATAGGAAATATTTTATGATTTTCAATTACATCACATCCGGGAAGGTGGCGGTCAACGCAGGTGTTACGGGCTGAAGATCCTGGTATTATTCCAGGATCTTCAGTTCGTAACACAGCGTGTATTCAGAATCCCATACAGATTACCCCCGGATGGCTGGTTAAAATCGGTGTTGCCTGTAAATCATTACCATGATTGGTATTTCCACGAGAACCTCTCCTGATGATTCAGGTACTTGAAACAGCAAAAAGAACATTTTTTTTGAAAAAAAGCAATGCAGGAAGTAACGTTGCCTCTTTACTATATATGATAATCCATGTTTTGAAAGGAGTACTATATGAGTGAAGATGAAGTCAAGATGACTATTTTCCACTTTAAAATGGATACTAAGATGATTGATGATTTAAAAAGCCTTGATTTGTTTCAGAAAACCCGTAGTATGGCTGTGGCAATAAACTGTATTTTATTACAGTTCTTTACTGTTATTGAAAAAGAGCATATGTTCGGTGCACAGCGGGAAAGCAGGTATGAATTAATTAATGAAGATAGGGAGGTGAAACGGAAGCACGTGACTGTTAGCATTCCTGATTATATATACAGAAGGTTGAAAATGCTCCATGATGACTTGAACTTTTTCAGTATTGCACAGTTGTTGAGGTGGTTGATTTCGGGGTATGTGGATTTTGTAAAGAAGTATGGTGACAGGTGGGTCAGGAAACTCGTTACGATAATAAGGAGATGGCAAAAAGATACCAAAAACAGCCGCTTCTTGTTAACATACATTAATCAATTGTTTGAATGCACTTCTGAATTGACATGGATAATCCTAAAATATGCCATATATTGCCTGCATTTTTCACCATACAGGGATTTCAATACATAAAACACCCCTTCCCCCTCACCCCTTTCAATCAAAACATTCGCTAAAAAATTTTCCCAGGGCTGAATCCATGTTCCACTTTTGTATAGGTTGGTTCTTGCAGTAAATATGGTATTTTTGCAGGAACCTCTCTTGCTGTACTAATGGCAAAATTTATACAGAATTTCTGGATCCAATCAACCTGCCTTGAGTGGTGTTTTTTTTAAGAAAATTTTAAAATTTGTAAAGTTGTCTTGACAACTTTACAAATTTATGTTATATTTCAACTATGATACTAAACCAGCAATCACCTGTACCATTATATCATCAACTTGCCCGGATTATACTTGAAAAAATAAGAAATGGGGAATATCGCACCGGGGCCAAAATTCCTTCCGAACCTGAACTTGCGAAAGAATTTGCCCTGGGGCGGCCTACGGTACGGCAGGCCACGGAACTGCTTGTCCGGCGGAGGATTTTACTGCGGAAACGGGGCTCTGGCACCTATGTCCGTGAAAAAGAGGAGGAAATCGATCTTTTTTCCCTTGCAGGGACGATGAGTGCCTTTGAAAAAAAGGGCATACAGCTTACAAGGCGAATTATAAAACAGATAATCAGGATAAAAGTGGATGAAAATAAGGACAATCCCTTTGCCGGAAGGGAAGCATTCTTTTTCTCCAGGTTAAGCAGTATTGCTGCTTCCCCGTTTTTGATTGAGGACATCTATCTGGATTCCCGGATTTTCTCCGATATTTCAGGGGATGATTTTTCCGTCCATTCCCTTTCCGGCATTATCGAAGACCGCTACCAGATGAAACCTACCCATGGAAAACAGAGTTTTGCTGTTCATTATCCTGACCCGGAACAGACCGAACTTTTGAACATACCGGAAACGTATCCCATTCTGTTTGTAAAACGGTATCTCCATTTCCGGGAAAAGGAAAATGCAATCTATTCGGAGCTTTTCTGTAAAACAGATACATTTGTATTTACACAACAAATAGGAGGTATGCCGTATGAGTAAACAGGGCTACTATGGTGATTTCGGCGGGATGTATATCCCGGAAATTCTCACCACAACAATCGAGGAATTGATCTCGGAGTTTTATAAAGCAAAGGAAGACCCATCTTTCTGGAAAGAGTATACGGACCTCATGTCCGATTATTCCTGCAGGCCTACGCCACTTACCTTTGCAGGAAACCTTACCAGGCACTTCGGGGGTGCAAAGATTTATATAAAACGTGAGGACTTAAACCACACCGGCGCACATAAAGCAAACAATGTAATAGGCCAGGGCCTGCTGGTAAAAAGGATGGGAAAAACCCGTGTGATTGCTGAAACCGGTGCAGGACAGCATGGTGTTGCAACAGCGACCATGGCTGCAAAGTTCGGATTTGAATGCACCATCTATATGGGGGAGGTTGATGTGCACAGGCAGCGGCCGAATGTCTTCTGGATGGAACGGCTCGGGGCAAAGGTTGTCCCGGTCAGGGAAGGGTCCAGGATATTAAAGGATGCGATTAATGAAGCCCTCCGGGACTGGGTTTCGAACATGGATACCACCCATTATGTCCTTGGCACTGCATGTGGTCCTCATCCATTCCCGGAGATGGTCTCCTGGTTCCAATCGATAATCGGGAAAGAAGCGCGGGAACAGATCCTTAACATTGAAGGAAAACTTCCCTCAAGAATTTATGCCTGTGTCGGGGGTGGGTCAAATGCCATGGGCATTTTCAGCGGGTTCTTCGACGATCCTGTCGACCTGGTCGGGGTTGAAGCAGGAGGTCTTGGCCTTGATACAGGGCACCATGCATCCCGGCTCAAATCCGATGATGCCAGCCCGGGGGTTGCCCAGGGGTACAAGACATATTTTCTCCAGGATTCCGATGGGCAGATGAAGGAAACCCACAGTGTCGCAGCAGGACTGGATTATATCGGTGTTTCCCCGATTCTTGCCAATTTAAAGGAGACAGGCCGGGTAAGGTTTGAGGCTGCAACTGACAGGGAAGTGGTGGAGACCCTGTCCCTTACAATCCGTAAGGAAGGACTTATCCCTGCCCTGGAATCCACCCATGGATTTGTCCAGGCCTTTAAAGAGGCACCGGAACTCCCGCCGGAGGACAGTATCATTATCAACCAGTCCGGGAGGGGGGATAAGGATATTTTTACCATTGCGGACGCATTTAACGATCCTGCGTGGCAGGAATTTATCAAAACCAAGGCGGAGGAATATAATGCTTAAAAAATATATAGAAGATAAAAGAAAGGAGAAGGAAATTCTCCTTATGACACATATTGTCATCGGGTATCCCGGTTTTGAAGAATCTTTTAACATTATAAAGGAAATGGTGGAAGCCGGGGTAGACCTCATGGAACTCCAGATACCCTTTTCCGAACCTATTGCAGACGGCCCGGTGATTCTCCATGCAAACCAGGTATCATTAAAGAATGGTGCAACAGTTGAAAAATGCCTTGAGTTTGCCGTAAAAGTGGTGAAAAGTTTTCACATTCCTTTTTTATTCATGAGTTACTACAATATTTTTTTTAAATACGGGGTTGAACGATTTACCGGTAAAATGAAAGAATGCGGAGTAAAAGGTGCAATTGTTCCCGATCTCCCGCTCGAAGAGGGAAAGGAGTATCTTGATGCAATGGCTTCCTGGAATCTGGCACCGATTTTTATATTTTCACCGAGTACAAAAGAAGAACGGATGCGTAAAATCGCTGCTCATGCACAGGGCTTTATCTACTGTGTTGCCAGAAAAGGGGTCACGGGTCTGGATACGGATTTTTCCAGCCAGCTCGAAGCTTATCTGGGCAAATGCCGGGAAGTGGCAGGCCTTCCCATTGCCCTGGGGTTTGGAGTAAAGGAAAAGCAGGATGTGGATTTTCTGAAGAACAAGGCAGATATTGCAATAATCGGGACCCAGACAATCCGTATTATGGATAATGAAGGAATAAGCGCTGTCGGCGATTTTATCCGCGGGTTACGGTAATGCGGGTTATATCCTTTAATATAATTTGGTAAAAAATTGATAAGATAAATAACTTTGTAACTTAAAATTTAACAATAACTATAATAAACTTGAAATAGTAATTATAATAATTTTCAATTTTTATAGAATTAAAGGATTATAGATGGCTGCATTGAATAGAATTTCTCCAATTATAATAGATAAAGAAATATTAAAAGATTGGGGAACACGTTGGTTATCTGGGATCGATGAAGAAACAAAAGAAGAGAAAGCAATAGAAAGTTTTAATAGAAAGCAGTCAGTAAATTTTGCATCTTTTATAGATTTAGCATTTGGGAATTCTATTTCAAAAATGTTGGGAGGAATACAAATAATTACACCATCAAATAATTCATTATTACCTGCTGAATCTGATGTTGTTGAAGTAGGATCTGTAAGAATTGTTGGAGGTGTAAGACCACAAAACTTTGATGCAGCTTATAGACCTGATGGTCCACGGATTGTATTTGATAGTAAAACATTAAATGAAGAAAAGAGTATTGGTAAAAATTGGCAAAATATGATAAATGATAAATGATTTAGGGACAGAAGCAACAACAGTACATACTAGATTCCCTTATTCTTTAGTAATTTTTTTTGTTGTCTTGCCAAAACCAGCATTAAATCCAAAACAAGAAAGAGATTTAATAAGAACCCTCGAACGTCTTGGAACTCGTAAGAGTGTATTAAACCAACATCATTTAGCCGAAGCAATATCAATGATTGTTTGGGATCCACATTCTGGATTAATCGATATAAATATTCCACCCCCAAAATCAATTCTCCGAATAGAAAGCATACATAACAAAATCGAAGAGATATATCTTGATAGATATAAAGGTTTACCTCCTCACGATTAACATTTTTTTCTATTATTTCTTCTAAAAAAAAGTTTTTTATAAATTGTTTCAAGTAAAAAAATTTCTTGATCTGTAAATTGTAAGAATTCTTTAAGAATTAATTTAGAATTATTTTTTAAAAACTTACCATTCTCCTTTCTTGTAATTTTATAATCAATTCTATTAAAATTAATTAATTCAGGATTTGGGATTAATAATTTTTCTGCTTCAGTAGGTTCCAATTCAAGAACACCACCACCATAACTTCGTCCTTCGATCTCTGCTGAAGCTGCAGTTAAATATGTATAAAATAATACTTGATGAAAATTAATATCATTTATTTTTTTTACCCTATGAATTGTATCTGTTGAAACAGCTTTTGCTTGATTAATAACTAAATGGGGAAAATCATGTATTTGCCGGAAAAGAAAAGCATCGGGTGTCCATATAGAGGGGACTTTATACCATGTTTTTCTGATAGAGCATTTATAACCTTTATTTACATTATTCTTTTTTCCGTAATTTAAATATTCTTTTACATTTTCTGGAATAGTATTATCAATTTTTGAGAAATCAAGTAGCCCCACATTTTCATTATTATCCCATAATTTCAACCAATCAGTATAACTAAATAATTCATTTTTAATTTGATATGAACGGCCAATAGTAGGAATAATATAATTTTGTAATTTATACTTTTCTGCCGTGCTTTTATTTATAACAAAGAAATTATTTTTACCAGTTACTATTCCAACATCTACACTAAAAATAGTTCCAAATTGTATAACACGTTTATCGTTTTTTAACTTACGTATAAATTCTATTTCTTTAGAATCAAGAAAATATTTTGTCCATTTTTCTTTAGAATGTAAAACAAATCTTGACTTTTTTACAGATTTGTATTTTTCAATGGCACAAATCAAGTTACTCTTAGAAGTTGTCTCAATTACTTCAATATTTTGATCATATATATTTTTATGTTTTCCATCAGCTAATACTATTACCACCTCTTGCTCTGCATTTTTAAAAAGCAACTCATTACATGTAAATATAGCAATATTTTTAAATGAATTAATTAAAAATTTTCTTAATGAACCGGCATAGGTAACCTGTAATAGTTCCGCTGGTATCACCATGCCTAATCGACCATGATTATTTAAAAGTACAATAGATAACACTACAAATGGAACCCAAATATTTGTTAATTTATTTAAAATTACTCCGATTTCTTTTGAATGTGTTAAAGCTTTTTTTCTTGAGGGCTCAGGGAAATTTTGATATCTAATAAATGGTGGGTTTCCAACAACAACATCAAATTTATTGTTATTATTTTCAAACCAAGTAAAAAAATCATTACAAAAAAGATTATTAAAATTTTGATTAAATACATTGAAAATGTAATCATTGAATTTTTTATACTCAACATTATCAATTTCAACTCCAAAAAGATTTTCATTAATTTGATCAAAATTTTCATTTAATTCTTTCTTTCGTTCAATTATTGATTTAAGAAATTGTCCATCTCCGAAACTTGGTTCTAATACACTAAGATTAGGACAATTAAGTGCCCATTTTGCTATAGTTGAAGTAATATCAGAAGAAGTATAATAGCCTCCTCTAAGCTTTTGAGTATTAAGAACTAAAGTACTATTCAAGATCCCTCCTTATTAATATATGGATATTTAGGTTCAGCTACTTCAGTCTGGAAAAGTTCAGGTTGATTAATTCGATCAATAAATGCATGACATTGTTTTATGAACCAGTCTTTCATTGTTAATTTTTCTTTTGCAAGAGCTATATATAGTTGATCTTTTAATTCAGGATTTATTTCTAAAACAATACGACCAGAATTACCTCTTGACATATATTCATTCCTATGTTACATATGTTATATTACATAGAGGAACTTGTCAATATATATAATATCAATATTTTTTTTGATTTTTTCTATCAAACAATAGCTATCTATATATAAAAATGTCCTTATATACTTTCCAGAAACCTGCACACCTCATTCTCTATAAAAACCGGGGTTGATGCGGACGAAACGACCAGGGCGCTGTGGTAATCCTGCAAGGGGATTGTAAGTGATTTCAGCATCCCTGCATCCTCGATAAAATGAACATTGTCCGAGTGTTTTGAGAGTCTTTGATACAGTTTATGCGCATTTGAAGAGAGGGTATCACCGATGACAAAACTCACATCACAGCTTTTCTGTAATTCCAGGGCCTGCTTTTCCTTTTTATCCGTGACCGGGCAGATTGAATCGATGGTTGTAATGACAACATCCTGGTGCCAGTGCTGTTCCGCTTTTGCAATTGTATCTGCAAAGAATCTCCGGTTTCCCGTTGTTTGCGAGATAATAAGCAATTTATTCGTCTTATCCGGGAAATGAAGAAGGGCCCCGGAGTTCTGGAAAAAATATTCCCGGTCTTCATCATTCTCAATAACATGTGACACCCTGGCATAACTCATGAGCCCTTTTACTTCCGGATGATCCTTTTTACCCGTAATAAGAATGTGGTACCCGCTGTCAGAGTAGTGCTGTATCCGGGTTTGTACTTTCTTTACATTCTTACAGGTAAGATCGAGAATTTCATACCTGTTCCTGATAGCTTCCTCCTCAAAGCGGTCTATCCCATGGGTTCTGATAACCACCAGTGAATCTTCAGGAACAGCATCGACCGTATCTGTGGTCAGAATTTGTAATCCGGCAAGATACTGGATATACCTCCTGTTATTAATCATGTACCCGATAACATAAACCGATCTTTCCGGGTATTTTTTCCGTATATCGAGAATCCGCTGTTCGGCACGCCGTACCCCGGGGCAGAATCCGGAAAGTTCCGGTATAAAGATTATCATATATTCAAAGTACTATAAACTAAGAAAAGAAGGAATAGGATGTACGGACTATTGTCCATTACGGATTTTTTTACTATCCTGGTAAAAGAAGAAAATATTATCATTATTTTCTTTAAAGAAGGAGGAAATTCATGCGATATAGGAAATTCCCGAAAATCGATTTTCATGCGTCTGTCCTTGGTTTTGGTGCCATGAGACTCCCTGTCATTAAGGAATCCGGGGACATTGATGAAAAAACTGCCACAGAAATGATTTATCATGCAATAGAAAATGGTGTTAATTATATTGATACTGCATATCCTTATCATAAAAAGATGAGTGAACCCTTTGTGGGCAGGATCCTGCAAAATGGCTACAGGGACAAAGTAAAAATCGCTACAAAACTCCCCCCGTGGGAAATCAAGCAGGAGGCAGATCTTGACCGTATATTCGATGAGCAGTGTAAAAACTTAAGGACAGAAAGAATCGATTTTTACCTGCTTCATGCATTAAATAAAAAGGAATGGGAGAAACTCAAAGAATTGCATATTATCGAATGGCTCGACAATAAAGTAAAAGAAGGCAGAATCGGGGAGCCGGGATTTTCCTTTCATGCCGATTACCCTGCTTTTACAACGATTATTGATGAATATGACTGGACCTTCTGCCAGATCCAGTACAACTATATGGATATAGACCGCCAGGCCGGGACAAAGGGACTTCGTTATGCTGCTTCAAAAGGGCTTGCCGTGATTGTAATGGAACCGCTTCTTGGCGGGAAACTCGTGAAAGCGCCACCAACCGTCCAGAAAATCTGGGATTATGCCCGTGAGACATACAAACCTGTTGAGTGGGCTTTATACTGGCTGTGGAATCAGCCGGAGGTCACCCTGGTTTTAAGCGGTATGAGCGCACCTGAGCAGGTAGAGGAGAATCTTCATTATGCGGATTCTGCAAAAGTTGGTATGATTTCTCTGGAAGATCTTGCTCTCTTTGACAGCGTACGAGATGCATATATTAAGTTAAGTCCTATCCCCTGTACTGAGTGCGGATATTGTATGCCCTGTCCACAGGGGGTAGCGATCCCCTGGAATCTTGGTCTGTATAACGAAGGGGTAATGTATGATGCTGCACCTGCTGTTCGTATACAATATAAATTTATGCCGGATAAGCTTAAAGCGGATAAATGTACAGCCTGTGATGCATGCCTGGAAAAATGCCCCCAGCAGATAGAAATTAGCAAATGGATAGCCCGTGTTCAGCGTGTTCTTGGCGAAGGTGCAGACTACCCGGGATAACAGATTCAATATCCAGGTATGCGGATTCGGATAATATAGCATGTGCACTCCCTGGAAGAAACCAGGGTATTCCCCGGGTAATTGCCCGGCTTCGCAATACCCATTATGAAGATTCCTACAGGCTTGCAGGTGTCACCACATTGGTTCGTGTTGCCGATCTCCTTATCAACCAGATAATGATTGAAATAGAACAACCCCGTGTGCGAAGCATTATGACACCTGGTAAGGGCAAGGCAGAGGTGTTTGCCATTAGAATTCCCCCGGATGCACGAAGCATCGGGGTAAGAATAAAGGAAATCACCCGGAACAGGAAATTCCCCGGTGAATGTGTATTCATGGGAATATACAAAGAAAAAACCGATGAATTTCTGATCCCGAGGGGTGAACATATCATCAGCGTATAAGACATGATATTTCTTATTGCCCGGAAGGAATATATTCATATAGCAGCCCATATTCTTACCTGGAAAAAATTTCGGCTCTGGCCGCCTTCTTTCAAGAAATGATTACACTCACCTTTGACTAATCCTTTCCGTTATGATACAGTGTGGCCATGTTAGACATACATCTTATTCGTGAAAACAAAAAACAAATGGAAACGGCCCTGTTAAAAAAGATCGATACGGTAAACCTGGATGAGATTATTGCTGTTGATGATGAGCGGAAAAGGCTTATTGTTGAAACGGATGAACTCAAGGCAAAACGGAATGAGGTATCCTCCCTTATCCCGAAAATGAAAAAAGAAGGCAGGGACGTAACCGGTCTTCTGGAAGAAATGAAAGGGGTTTCCGATAAAATAAAGACCCTCGATATACGGCTTTCGGATACAAAACTAAAGATGAAATCCCTGTTGGAAGTACTCCCCAACATCCCGGATGACGATGTTTTGTCCGGCGGCAAGAAGAATAATGAAATAATCCGGGTGTCCGGTTCGAAACCCGATTTTCCCTTTAAACCAAAGGACCATATTGAACTTGCCACGTCCCTGAAATTGATAGATTACGAGCGCGGGGTAAAGATGGGGGGAAACGGTTTCTGGTTGTACAGGGGAGACGGTGCTGTACTGGAATGGGCTTTGCTGAATTACTTTATCGAGGAACATCTGAAAGACGGATACGAGTTTATTCTCCCGCCCCATGTCCTTATCTATGAATGCGGGTATACAGCCGGCCAGTTTCCGAAGTTCGAAGGGGATGTCTTTCACCTGGAACCGGAAGAAGGAAAAAGATTCAGCCAGTTTCTCCTTCCCACATCGGAAACAGCGCTTATCAACTATCACCGGGACGAGATTATCCCGGAGGATGAACTTCCGAAAAAGTACTTTGCCTATACCCCCTGTTACAGACGGGAGGCGGGAAGCTACCGGGCACAGGAACGGGGTATGATCCGGGGACACCAGTTCAACAAGGTGGAAATGTTCCAGTTTACCACCCCGGAAACCTCCGGGGATGCCCTTGAACAGCTTATGACAAAAGCAGAGAACCTTGTCCGTGGCCTGGGGCTTCATTACCAGGTTTCAAAACTTGCAGCAGCAGATTGCAGTTTTTCCATGGCAAAGACGTATGATATCGAGGTCTGGATACCCAGTATGAATGAGTACAAAGAGGTGAGCTCTTCATCAAATGCCAGGGATTACCAGGCCAGGCGGGGAAATATTCGTTTTAGGCGGAAAAGCACCGGGAAAAATGAATTTATCCATTCACTGAATGCCTCGGGGCTTGCAACGAGCAGGCTTCTTCCCGCCATTATTGAACAATTCCAGAAGGAGGATGGGACTGTCCTGGTGCCGGAGGTACTCAAGAAGTGGCTAAAGAAGGATGTCCTGGGCAAGTAACATCCGGCCTTTTAATTAAGGACGCAAAAACAGGCTAAACTTTTGGATCAAGCGTATCATTATGTATATGAGATACAATCCTGTAATCAATATGCACAACAAGAGGACCGGTACAGGCAGGTTCATATAAAAAAAAGCAAGCAGATATCCGGTTACCCTTATTCTGTCCACATGAAAGACAGGTACGATACCGTAACCTGTCCCGATATATTGATGAGTTACACCTTCAACAGCACCATGAACAATAAAGGAAACATCATAACAGGCGGGGTAGGAATCTTTACGGTTTTGGCGCTACAGTTGCAGACGTGAACTCAGACAGAGTACCTTATAAATTACTATCGTGGGGGCGCTTCTCATAGATAGCAGTTCTCCATGGCGGATAAACGATGATAACGACCATATTTTTTACAGTTAAGACGGGACAACCGGTATTGATCTTTTTCATGACAAATGATACCTGTTTTTTATGCAGGTAACAACCTTTGAAACCTTTGTAGCATTTTCGGAAAAAAGAGGATGTTTTCTTGTAAAGGAAAAACAATTCGGGCCTGAAGGCGGCGGCTCTTTTGCTTTTTCAATCATCAATGCGGGGAAGAAGATGTATGAACGGTTTGAAATCGCAAATAATTTCGGCACCGGCAATGGGCATGTTCCAGAGAAAATCCCGGCAGGAAAATGCAGAACGATGCTAAAAAAACTTTCCACATCCCTTTCCCGTTCCGGTTTTACAGGGATAGATGTATACCCGGAATCCTGTGAAACAGGAGACCGGGAAAAGTGTTTTTTTTTATCACAACAGGTGTTGAATAATAATAAAAATGGGTATTTTGGAAGGGAAGGAGAAACCCTTATACAGCCGCCTTTCAGCATACAATTTCATAAAAATGATCTGGCACTCTTTAAGAACAACGACCGGCTTTTACCCTGGACACCGGAAATACCTCCGGATATAAAACAGATGGAGGCATGGATGTCCCCGGACAATCGGTTGATCGTCTTGTTGTCTTTTATTCATTTTAACCATCACCGTATAACAGACGTTCTTTTTTCCAGGGGTGATGTTCAATATAAACGGTTAACCTTTAAAGATTTGAAGCGTAAGTAAGCTGGAATGAGGATCATGCAAAATCAGCTGGATGAATATAAGATTTTCATCCATCAGACAGGAACCGGGGTAAGTGGTCAGGTCGTTAAAATGAATCTCCTCCTGTGAATGTGTATAAGGTAAATATACATCAAAATGAATCAAATGTAAAGGAAGGATTTGCCGGAATCAACACCGGAACCGACGGATAAATGAAGAGTTCGCCAGGAATCTCCTGTCATGGATTGTACCGTATCCGGCTGGATAACTCCCTGGTGTAAACGTTTTTCATATCTTTATGCTTCATTATTATTACTCCGGCAATCTCTTGAACTTCCGGTATAGGTTGATAAGCTCCCCTCCTTTTTCTTCTGCTATATCCATTGCCGTTTTATCATACATATTTTTTATCGATATATCGGCATTTGCATCCAGCAATACCTTGATTGCTTCAGTGTTTTCTGCAAACGTGGCGTACATTAACGCGGTATATCCGGAATCATCCTGAAGATCGGGATGTGCACCAGCGGCCAGAAGCATTTTTAAAATCTTTTTATAGGGAGGGAATTTTTTTTTGATAATTACATGACCGCGTTCTGCAGCGATGTGGAGTGCGGAAAGACCATCGTCATTTTGAAAGTTCACCATGCACCCCGAAGAAAGCAAGGTCTTCGTTATGCGGACATATCCCTCGAATACTGCATGCATTAAAGCAGTCCCGAAACTGTCGGAATAATCGATATCCGCATTATGGGAGAGGAGCCGTTTCACGATCCGGTGATGACCATGATATGCGGCCATGGATAATGCTGAACAACCTGTTTCAGGATTCAGATGAACACCTTTTTTTATTAATAACCGGACAATGGCATCCCGCCCGGATTCGGCGGCACAGGTAACAGGAGAATATAAATTACTATCATTTTCATAAAGCACATACGGTTTATCCGGATCCATCCCCTCATCTGTCATTTTTCGTACCAGGCTGATATTTCCCGTGCGAATAGCTTCAAAGTATTTCTTTACCCTGTCAAATTGCATAACGGCTTTACCTGAAAAAAAAATATATATATATACATTATAGGCAATTATGTTTTTTCATCAATTGTCAATTATCTTATATACCACTGTTCAGAGTTCATCTTCATTCCCGAGATTGCTTAAAAACTCATCAAAATCATTTGCCAGGAAGTATATGTTGGAATAATTTTCAACATATTCCGAATAATCACTGTCGTCTTCATATTCATGATCCCAAAAATAAACGCTGCCGCTTGTTACTCCTTAAAGGCTGAGTAAAACGCGATTTCCGACAGGGTCATAAGCTGCCAGGATAAATCCTTTGGGAAATCTGCACTTCATCCATCCGTCCATTTGATCCACTTATTATTTTTCAGGTACCTTTCACGTTTTTCATCCGATAATTCTTTTAAGAATTTATTCGCCGGTGGAATCAGGTAGTATTGCAGAATATACCTGTCATAGTTGTTAGCCGTAATGATTCTAAAACCATTCTTTCCCTGAAGGTCCAGGGATGATTGATATTTTCTATAGTACGCTATCAATTGTTTTGAAAGCCCCTGATTCACCAGACCGGATTCCACCGGTGTGGTTCCGTACATCCATTCATAGGCCATATCATCTGCCTGGAATAAAAATTTATATTTCATTGTCCAGGAATTTCGATTTTCCACAATAAAGAGATGAAACCACCGATGACACCGAGATTACACCGATTTTTCTATCTATTTCTGTGTGTTACTATAGGCGAAAATCCTGGAATAATACCAGGATTTTCGACCCGTAACACTTGCGTTGGCC
>JAFGQK010000406.1 GCA_016935735.1 Spirochaetales bacterium
GGTCTCATTAACCTGGCGGCCAACGTTTATCTATTTTGCTTAAAATCTTGTTAAAATAACAAGATTTTAAGTCAAAATAGCATAAGTAAGGATTATAATAGTTCGTATTATTACTCAGAACTCTGGTTCTGTTTTTTCAAGACCATCTTTAATCCTGATGCAATAACACCCAGTCCGATAAGCCCGATGCAGATCCAGGAGGTAATCACAATACCCTGCTGCGGCTGGAATACCGGATTTGTCCGCTTGATGATAATGCCGGCAATAGCCCATATAATGACCAGTGCATATGCAATATCCTTTCTGGTGAAAAGAACAAGGAGGGTGATTATACATGCCGCTGCTATCATCACCATAGCCCATACATATTCCGGAAACCCGAATCCGTCCCACCCAAGGGAAACAAGAAGGGCCGTAATATTCGCTATTGTCGCTACGGTAATCCAGCCAAGGTAAATACTGAATGGAATATGAACAAATATTTTTTCCAGGAGTGCAGGCTTTGTCTTTCCTGTATCGAGCCGCAGGTAAATAACGAGCAGGATACCAAGGATAGCAAGCATGAAGAGGATTGAAAGCCATATCTGCCTGTAATGCCAGACAAAAATCCAGCCGATGTTCGATAGTGAACTCAGGATGAAAAAGATACCTATCTTATCGATAAATTTATTATCGTTCTGCTCCTTTTTAAAAAGATCCCGTGCCTGGTACACGATAAAACCAAGCAGGAAGAGATAGATGATCCCCCAGATGGAAAAGGTAATTCCCGCAGGTACAAAAAGATTGGGATAAGAATCGGATAAAGCCCCTGTTGTGCTCCCGCCGATAGGCAGTGCATTGGCAAGGTAGTTTACGACGATAGTTGCAAGAAAAGCCACGATATTCCCTGTTATCAATAAACGTTTATTAATTTTCATGTTTTTTCTCCTTATCTTTCGAATACATAAAAACAAAAAAATCTTTACTAATTTACTAAAATATTTCACGAATGGCCAGATAAAAAGGATAATAAAAGCAATTACTGTTTTTGACCCCGGAAGAGAACCTCCCACCGTTCAGGGATATTACCTTATCCATCTTGACTAAAAAGCATTTATTGTACCAATATAACACCTGTAGATGGAAAGGGAAAAGCGTAAAGACGGCATCTGCCTGCGGATGGAAAACATCAGTAAACAGTTCCCCAAAGTACTGGCAAATGAAAATATAAGTATTTACCTGAAAAGGGGAGAAATCCTTGCTTTGCTTGGAGAAAACGGGGCAGGAAAATCGACGCTCATGAATATTCTGTATGGCTTGTACAGACCCACCTGCGGACAAATCTATATAAACAATCATGAAGCTACACTCCTGTCGCCAAAGGATGCGATTTCGCTTGGACTGGGAATGGTTCATCAACATTTTATGCTTATAGAAAATCTTACGGTAACGGAAAATATTGTTCTGGGTATGGAGCCGGGATCATGGGGGTTTATCGACTTTAAGAAGGCACGAAAAATAGTAAAAGAGCTTTCAGAACAGTATCATCTTTTTGTTGACCCGGATGCGAAAATCGAGGGTTTGTCTGTCGGGCAGCAGCAGCGGGTGGAAATTCTCAAAGCACTTTACAGAAAAGCGACCATCCTTATCCTGGATGAACCCACGGCAGTACTCACTCCCCAGGAAGTGGACGGTCTCTTTGTTGTTATGCGGAGTTTGCAGGAACGAAAGGTATCCATCATCATTATTACCCACAAACTCGAGGAAGTGAAAGCGATTTCCGGGCGTGTTTACATCTTGAGACGGGGGAAACTGGCCGGGGAACGGGTAACGAAAGATATTTCAAAAGCAGAACTGGCACATCTTATGGTCGGCCGGGATGTTGTTCTTACGCTCAATAAAGAGAACAGGATAACCGAAAAGAAACCCGGATTCACTTTGCAGAATCTTTTTGTGAAAAACGATAATGGGGTAACTGCACTGAATAATCTTTCACTGGAAGTCTGCCCCGGTGAGATCGTCGGTATCGCCGGTGTTGCAGGGAACGGACAAAAAGAACTGGAAGAAGTTCTTATCGGAATAAGAAGAATTGAAAAAGGGAATATTCTTTTAACTGGAAAGAATATCAGCCGGTACGGGGTAAAAAAGCGGATACAATCCGGACTTTCCTATGTTCCTTCAGACCGGTACCGGTATGGCCTTTTTCTGTCCATGAAGGTATCCGAAAACATACTCGCAAGCTCTCTTGACAGGAAGCCCTATGTCAATGGTATTAACCTGCGGCTGCGAGTCATCAATAGGCGGTCGGAAGAACTGGTTACAATGTATGGCATCAAGACTCCTTCGGTGCATGAACCGGTCTCGAATCTTTCCGGCGGGAACCAGCAGAAGGTGATTCTTGCACGGGAATTTTCACGGGAACCGGTAGTCCTGGTTGTTTCCCAGCCCACACGCGGGCTTGATGTGGGTGCGATTGAGTTTATTCATTCTGAAATCTTAAAAATGAGAGACCGGGATACTGCTGTCCTTTTGATTTCCATGGAGCTGGAGGAGATATTTGCCCTATCGGACAGGATTCTGGTTCTTTATGAAGGAAGCATCGTAAAGGAATTTGACCCTGGAAAGACTTCTCACAAAGAAGTGGGGTATTACATGACCGGGGGAGGAGAACGGTGACAGCAAGGGAAATCTTGTATAAATACCGGGTTATTGTATTTATCCTTCTTTTTCTTCTTGCAGGATCCGGGATTATACTTTATATAACATCATATTTTGCCGGTCTGTTATTCATACTCCTTGCAATCATCATCTACTATGGATTTCATTTTTTACTGAAAGATAAACGGATTGTATTATCGGAAATAAAATCCATAGCAAAGAAAATGCTTATCCCATTGGCTGGTATCACAATCGCAGTCCTTATCGGTGCCGTGGTTATGATTATTACCGGGTATAATCCCCTTACTGCTTACGGCGCCCTTTTTTACGGGGGATTTGTAAAAAACTGGCATGTTTCCCTGCTCAATGCCGCACCGCTTATATTTACCGGGCTTTCTGTTGCATTTGCATTTAAAGCCGGTTTATTTAATATCGGGGCAGAAGGCCAGTATTATATCGGTGCCATGGCAGCGGCGGGATTGGGAATATATTTTGACTGGCATCCCCTTGTAACGATCCCTGTCATCTTTCTTGCAGCAGGTCTTCTGGGAAGCCTCTATAATTTTTTTCCCGCCCTCCTGAAAGTAAAAACAGGTGCTCACGAAGTCATTACCACTATGATGTTTGCCCATATTGCCCGTTACTTTTCTTCCATATTTATACGTAATTTTGGTGGGGACCCTTCAACTTCTTCCCACCCCTATGTTACTGACCCCGTCCTCCCTTCAAACTGGCTTCTCCGCTTTAAAGATATGTTTCCATGGGCAAACTACCGGCTCCATTCGGGAATTATCATCGCGATTCTGACAGCATTTTTTGTTCATTATCTTCTTTCCTATACCCGGATCGGTTTTGAAATCAGGGCCGTGGGCTCGAATCCTGCGGCAGCTAAAACCCAGGGGATATCCACAGGGAAAACGGTTTTTATCGCACTCATGGTTGCCGGATTCCTCTCCGCAATGGCAGGGGTGAATCAGGTACTCGGATTGGATCATAAACTGTACGGGAACTTAAGTACGGGATACGGCTGGAACGGGATATCCGTTGCCTTACTTGCATCGAATCATCCTGTCGGGGTAATCTTTACTTCGATACTCTGGGGAGCCCTGGATGCGGGCGGGCAGTATATGGCAAGAACCCAGGAGGTCCATAATTCCATTGTAGAGATTATTAAAGGTACGGTACTTTTTCTTGTTGTTGCCAGGTACCTCTATACCTACTGGGGGCAAAAGCGAAAGAAAAAGGAGACCTGCAATGAATGACTTCTTTACTCTTTTTAATGTTGAATTACTTCATTCCACAATCCGGCTGTCCACACCGATTACCCTGGCAGCTGTTGGGGCGACGATCTGTGAGCGGGCAGGAATCGTCAATATTGCCATGGAAGGTCTTATGCTTATCGGGGCATTTACTGCGGTCTTTTTTGCCTATATTACAGGGAATCCATGGATAGGACTGCTTGCAGCCGTTATTGCAGGGGGAATATTTTCCCTGCTTCATGCATACGCGACCATCACCCTTCACCTGGATCATGTAGTTTCCGGTGCCGTGCTGAATATACTCGCCCTGGGATTGACCAATTACCTTCTTATTCTTGCTTTCGGACACCCGGGTACCAGTGAACCGGTACCGGTTTCCCTGGCAGAATATCAATTTGCCGTGCCGTTTCTTTCTCAAATCCCGGTAATCGGTCCCGTATTTTTCAACCAGAGACCGATTGTCTATATGTCTTTTCTATTGATTATTTTTTTCACCCTGTTTCTTTACCGGACAAAAACCGGTCTTCACGTGCGTGCGTCCGGTGAGCACCCGCTTGCCATGGAAACCATCGGGGTGTCGGTGTACAGGATCAGGTACCTGGCGGTGATTATTTCCGGCCTTACATCGGGGTTGGCCGGGGCGTTTCTCTCCATAGAAAACTCGAATGTATTTACCTCGGGAATGACAGGCGGAAGGGGATTCATCGCCCTGGCTGCCAATATCTCCGGTGGGTGGAGTGCTGTGGGTTCGTTCCTTGCCTCCCTTTTCTTCGGATTTGCCGAGGCTTTCCAGTATAAAATGCAGGCAGCACGGCTTTTAGATCTGCCGTCTGAACTGTTTGTCATGTTTCCTTATATTGCTACAGTAATCGCCGTAGCCGGCCTGGTAAGAAAAAGCAGGCCGCCAAAGGCTGTTGGGTTGGATTTTCGTATTGAAAAGCAGGCGGATTAGTTATATACTCGGTGATTATTGCGCTGGCCGTCAGGTAAGAGAGACCGGCATATTGAACAAGTACCTGGATAATTCATTTTATTACAGGCAGCCAGCGTTTTTAGTATATGAAAATCCGATAAATCATACTTTTAATGTAAGGAGGATGTAATGAAAAAGTATCTTACCTGGAGTTTGATTTTTTGTTTTATCCTGTTTACCGGGACCCTGGTTATAGCCATGCCCCAGGGTGAAAAAAAACAGGATAATATAATGGTAAGTATAGCGACCGATATCGGTGGGCTGGGTGATAAATCGTTCAATGACGGCTGTTATGCCGGGCTTGAAAAAGCGAAAGATGAACTGGGGATGGAAATTAAAGTAGTAGAATCAAAACAGATGACGGATTATGTCCCGAATCTATCCGGTCTTGCAGAAGACGGGAGTAAACTTGTTTTTGCTGTTGGTTTCCTTATGGCAGATGCGATTCTCGAATCTGCACAGCATTACCCGGAAAGCTATTTCGCAGGTATAGATATCTGGATCGATCCAGCTTCTGCACCGAAGAATGTACTGGGCATTAATTATAAAGAGCATGAGTCCGGGTACCTTGCAGGGATTGTCGCCGGGTTATTAACCAAAGAATATGTAACAATTTCACCGAAACTGAACAATAACAATGTTCTCGGGATGGTCCTGGGGATGGATATCCCGCCGGTTGAACGGTACCAGGCGGGTTTTTATGCAGGGGTAATGTCGGTCAACCCGGATTGTACCGTTATTTCCATCGTTACCGGGGTTTTTGATGACCAGGCAAAAGGGAAAGAAGCCACCTTTGTTCTTGCAGAGCAGGGTGCGGATATTGTGTTCCAGATTGCCGGATTAACCGGGCTGGGGGTAATCAATGGTGCAAAAGAAAAGGGTATTTTCGCTATAGGGGTGGATGTAGATCAGAATTACATCGCACCTGAAACAGTAATCACTTCTGCAGAAAAGGGTGTAACAGAATCAACATTTTTAGTGATAAAATCGGTAAAAGAAGGGAGTTTTAAAGGCGGGCAGAATCTTGTATTTGGTTTGAATGAGGATTCCACCGGTATATCGCCCTATCACGGTTTTGATTCCGTAATCCCTCAAAAGGTAAAAGACAAAGTGAATCAGGCGATTTCCGATATAAAGAGCGGAAAGATTGTGGTTCCGTCTACCCGGGTAGAGGCAGGGTATAATCAATAGTGAATTCTACAATATTTCCCCTATCCACTGAAGAATCGCCTTTCTTTGCTGGACCGGATAGGGGATATTCCTGATCTTTGCTATTGTCTCTGCCAGTTCATGATGAATCTCCATCTGGTGTAAAAGTGCATCTTTGAGTATTTGTGTATCATAATCGGCAAAACAGCCTTTCAGCTTTGTTAAAAGTGATGCAGGAGCCCACCGTTCGAGCATTCTTCCGTTATACCAGGTGTATTTCTCTTTTCCGGATAATGATTGTGTATAAAGTTCAATCAGGCAGAGCAGTTTGTTTTTCATATAGCAGTTGAGACAGTTCAATGCGGTCCATAATTCCCCGCGCTTTACTTTTTTTACAATCCAGACACAATGATACAGGTAATCCTGTATTTCATTCATAATCATTTCATCTGTTATGCCGGTATGCATTTTTTCCTGCGTTTTGCCAATATATTTCTGTATATTGTCCTTGTCAACAAGTACGGTATAATCATGATGGAATATTGTCTTTACTTCCTCTAGTTGTAATGTGCTTTTAAACCCCTCTTCGTTCATTAAAACAAAATCCACATCATGAAAATCATCATAGAGAATCCGCTTTTCCAGAGAACCATCAAATGCGGTTTCCTTGAATATGACAAGGGGTATGCCGAATGTTTTTATCCAGTCATCTGTCATACTGTATTCGGAAATATCATGGGTAATAATGATTATATCAAGATCCGACCATTTATCTGCCGGTTCTTTCCTTCTTGCCCTCGACCCGATAATAATTGCCGCGCGTATTTGAGTATTGGCCGTAGCCCACTTTTCAATGTTGCTTATAATAACATCATAACCGTTCATTATCAAAAGAAAACGGGGCTGTCTAAAAAGCCTTTTTTTGTTTAAAAATAGTGGTGTTTTATGAGGAAAATATTTATAA
>JAFGQK010000407.1 GCA_016935735.1 Spirochaetales bacterium
CATTGGCAACATCTTTGAGTGTCGGCATACGTAAATGCTACTACAACAGGTACATCGTGTCAAGAATATCTGCCGGGGAAGCCAGGGTTACCAGCTAAAGTAATAGCTTATTTGAAATCAACCAGCACAATATCATGCTTCATATATTGTGCCGTCCAGTGGATTCTAAAACCTTTTATACTCCTTTTTAAATATGAACATAGCTCCGCAAATTATTTAATGGAAGAAAAGAGGAACCACAGATATTTCCTGAATTTAAGTCAAGTCTTTTTTTTAAAGAATTCACCTTTTTCTTTACACAAGTTATCCACAGGTAAATTTTTATATAGGATATTGTGGACAAACTCATTTTCGAAAAGGAATATATATCACAGAATAAACCGTTAACGGTGTCTGTCCCGGTGACTGAATCCGGTGTTTATGTGGTTGAAGTCCTGGGGTATGACAACCGCGGCAGAATGCAGAAGGTGTTCACCGATTGTTTTGTTGCAGGAGATACTCCCACTATATGGGAAAAAACGGAAGCCAATATTTTTGAGACCATCCTGGATAAATCGACCTATTCCCCGGGGGACACCGCAACTCTTTTGTTGAAGAGTCCTTTTCAGAATACAGCAGCACTGGTGATTGTGGAAAAACCGGTGGCAAATGAATATCACTGGGTAGATGTGATAAACGGCCAGGGACTTTTTTCCCTTCCTGTTTCAAAGGATATGATCCCGAGACTTCCTGTTCATACACTCCTTATCCGCGGAAGGCTGCCCGGGGGCGATCCCGGCCATATCCGTTTTAAGGATGACTGTATAGCTTTAATGCATCTCTTTCCGGTATTCCATACTTTTATCATAAAGGGAAAGGATATTTTTACGTGAATCTTCTTTTATTGTCATATCATCCACTTTCCAGGTATTATCCGCTTTCTTGAACCTGATGATGAAAAAAGCATATTGTCTTTCCTTTATACTGATCCCGATTTCTGTATAGATAAGGGTATAGGATGCGGTGTTCACATCTGTGAAAGTGATCCGGTGTTTTTGCCATGCATCAATTTCCTCCCTGCTTAATTTTTCATTTTCCAGAAAAACCGTGTTATCTCCTTCTACATCAAATATCGGCAGATGGTCAAAATGCGTTGTATCCGCTAATAATCCAAAGAGGTTATCGCCCCATTGGTGGCCGGTAAGCAGCATTCCCGGGTTCATCATTTCATCGGAAGTGATTCTCTGTTTAAGCCGGGAAATATATCGGCCAGTACAGAACCCTTTGGCTTCCAGGTCGTTAAGTTTTTTTTTCGTTAATTCCTTGATGTTGTTTTCTGTTGGCTCGAATTTAATACCAGGTGCAGGTATTCCAAGCCAATTAACAACCCATTCCGGTTGGGGAAACAGTGCCCTGTGTATGATAAATCCGTCTCGCTTATAAAAGGAATCCGCTTCCTTAAGGAGGGTGAGTATGGCCATTGTTTCCTGATCCGTGTTTATTGAAAAATTTTTCATACAGGTAACCATTATTAAAAAGAAAAATAAAAGAATACTAACCCTTAAAAATCGTGACATAGCAAAAGACCTTTTTTATATAATTACTATGGTAATACAGTATCGCGGCCATTTCTCTGTATGAGGGCTCTTTCCGTATTAGATAATTCCACGTTTGTACATTCAAAATGCCAGTGTTCGCGGGGAACCGGCCTCATGATCCCGAAATAAAGTGCGATTAAATCGAGTATTGCATCATTCATGTTTACAAAATTACTTTCATTAATATCTACAGCATCACCAGTAATATGATTTGACCGCCCAGGGCCTATATTTAGACCTAATGGAAAGCGTCTTTGATCATTAAGTTTATAACCTTCTGCTCGATATGTATTCCAGTTTAAATTTGGATCAATACGTGAGATATGCACAAACCAGGTGGCATCGTTCATGGCCGTTGCAACACCGTCCTCATTTAATATAAAATCACCAGGCCTTGCCCATGAATATCCGCTGGAATCCTCGACAGTACCATCTTCCCGTCTTCTGCCGCCGGCAACAGCGTTCCTGTTATATACAGTAATGAGGTTATTTCTTATACTTTGCTTATGTTCAACCGGACGGATGTCATTTCGGCTCCTCACCACATGAGGAATACACTTCCGGTGCGCGTCAATAGCAGAACGGGTTGAACTCCCCCACATATCACCCCTGAACAAACCGACTGCAGATAAAAATTTATGGTACCTTTGTATCCGCTCCTTTAACACAAAATTTACCTGTTGACCTTCCATATTATTTTCATTACGTTCATTATAAAATCTAAAAGTCGCGGTAACATCCCTGGTAAGGGCATTAAAAAAGGTCTCATCCCGTGCAGCTCTTGCCGCAATATCCAGGGCCCTGTCCAGGTTGGAGTTTGCAGTCACTCCAACATGCTGATGTCTTGCAAGAGCCCGGATGTAGCGCTCGTATGTTCCCCTATTCATGAAATTCCTTGTATTGATAGTATAATGATAAAGGTTATCTACGGCATTTCGCTGGTCGGTACGGTTCCAGGTTTCCAGGTCATTTTGTCCAATTGCCCGATTAAGAGTACCGGCAGATTGACCAAAAATATCATGTAAACCGCTTGAATATGAATTATTTTGTTTATTGAAAAGTGTCCTGATGGTTGCCCCGGAATGTCCTACCAATCCATCCGGATTCTCCATTTTCATTACACCCCGCTGGAAGCTTCTTATAATGGAAATCAGTTCAGGCGTGCATATCCCCCTATTCAGGGAAACGGCAGGAACTTTATATCCCCGGCTTCTCAAACCCCTTGCTATAAGCTGCACATCCAGTGGGGAATTAGTTCCATTACTGCCCACAGAACCGGTTATATTATTATTGAAAGTCGCGCGTAATAATGTGATGTTTTCCGATGCTTCCTGCTGTATCTGGGTTGTCTGGGGATACAGGAGGTTATAAATCCTGTCTTTTTGGGCCCAATTCTCCCGATGCTTAAATGTATTCGTCCACTTACCCAGTTCGGTTATCATCCTGTCCAATATATCCTGGGTAAAGGATATAATCTTTGCATCAATTGAATTTGCAGCCATGGCATACGCAAGATTATCACGGTGATGTTCAGGCAGGGAATTGAAAATTGAAAGAATTTCACTGGTATGTGTCGGGGCAAATTCAATCAGAACCCGGGCAAGTTCGGGCATTGTGAGAAGCCCGGACGAATAGTTTTTATAGGCATTCCGTATGATTTGCGGGATATCGATCTGCTGCTGTTGCCGGTGAATAACCGTTGAATTATTCTGTAAAACGTGCACCAGTTCATGGGCAATAAGCTTTTTCCCGGATGTGGTTTCCGGCTGATATTCGCCTTTTGCAAAGACAATGTGGTTTTTCGATACAAATGCCCTTGCCTGGATCGCCCGGGCAAGACGGTCTGCCTGTGAATCCGTGTGTATACGGACAAAATCCATATCAATACCAAAACGGGGAAGAAAATAGTCTTTCGTATTCCTGTCCAGCGGTTTTCCGCCATGGTCAAGGGATTCAATTCGTGATTGAACCTTCTGTGGTACAGTATCCTGGCCGGTTCCTGTACTTATCTTTTTTATAAGGGGAACAGCGTTCTTGCCAGTGTTTTCATAACCGGTATGGACAATCTGTTCTGCGATCTTGTCTGCCTGCATTTCCGTATGATCTGCAGGGTGGCTCATATACAATTTTGCCCGGATCTTTTTCAAATCAAACAGATACTGGATTTCCCGGTTTCCCAGGGTATTCTGTATTGTTACCGGACTTAATGGCGGAAGAGGTATGAAAGGCGATTCTTTTTTCTTTTTACTGTCCTGTTTTTCTTCCTGTAAATATTGTTTAAATAAATATCTCTCTTCACCCATGTTACTCTTCTTTCGAAAAGGTTCTTTCCGGCCACTTGAAATTATTTATATAGTATCAAAAAAATTCTACCATAGAAACAGGGGGTTGTCAATCATTACTTTTAGAAATTTCAGAAATCAGGGATCCGACCATCATCTTTTGTGATTTTGATATAACATCCCCGGATTATCGCAACGTTGGTCCACTATCCAGGAAATTGGGGTTCTTCATACAAAATAAATAAAGAAAAGTATTATTTTATTTATATTTATTATTTTATTTTTTTTTAAATTGAGTTTTTTCTTATTAACTATTATTATTATGCTATGGGAGAAACAATAGCAACAGTAAACAGTTCATCAGAAAATTCACTTAATTCTGCAACTACGAATGTTATATTCAAGGAAATAAAGCGGTTTATTCGAAAAAAGGGTTATGAAGCGGTTACCCTTACTGATACGAATGGAAAAGTACAAT
The DNA here is from genome assembly GCA_016935735.1 of Spirochaetales bacterium. GTDB lineage: Bacteria > Spirochaetota > Spirochaetia > SZUA-6 > JAFGRV01 > JAFGRV01. Next base: position 4,338 of record JAFGQK010000407.1, read on the forward strand.
ATGGATTAAAAGAGAATGAGGTATCACCTATATTATATACACCGGATATAGAGCACGCTGAACGGATAAAAGGTAAATATATTTATGCTTTTAGAACAAGTTATGACGGGGTAATCCGGTTTTATTCGGAAATTTATGCAGATAATGAAACAGGTGAATATAAATACTATGATGTCAATAATGACAGAAAAGAAACGAATATTGTACATCCTGTATTTGATTTCGAATTAAGGGATACATATTACAGGGATGGAAGGCAGCAAACATTTGAAAGAACTTATTTTTTCTATTTAACCCATTTCCGTTTATCAAGGGACAGGGTGGAAGCGATCCGGGAAGGAATTAAAGAAGACGCTTTAAATTATTCTTCTTCTATTGCCCCATGTATATTAGTGACACGATACCAGGATATTATTAACAGTGAACGGGAAAGCAGTGCAAATGACGCATCGGTTTTATATTTAGTGGATTACGTTGAAATAGCTCACAATCTTTACGAAGAGTACCTTAAACACAGAAACAGGTATATTGAATGGACCGAGAAAGATGAATACAGAAATCATTTAAAAGTAATAAGCGATATGATAAACGGACTCTGTAAGGATGTATCCGGATACCGCGGGAATATAAAAAATTACAGGCTTCCCCTGGAATATTACATGGTAACACATCCTTTAATGGGAGGTCTTTTTACGGATGATGAAATCGATGAGTTTGTAAAAAGCGGGGACAGGGGACCTATCGTATCCCGGTTTAATCATATATTAAAAACTGATGCAGAAATTGAAGCGTATGAACCAAATAATGCAGCGAAATACGCAAATGATTATGCCAGGTGGAGGCAGGATTATATCGATATAGAGCAACAGCTGGTATATAATTATGAGAAAGTTGCGGAATTACTGATAGTTATCTTAAAAATGGATGACTTAAGACATTCATTTGAAGATTATACCTTTGGGAGTTTTGATGCGGCTCACTGGAGTAACAGGGAATTTAATGAAAATGAATTAAAAGAAAGAAAATATCTAGATGAAGGATTCAGCGCTGATGAGGGGAAGAATATAAAAGAATATTTATTTGGAAGCATTATTCACCGTTTGGGAGAATCTAAAGCAGGGCAGAAAAAACTCATGTCTTCTCTTCAAAAAGTTATTGAGCAGGCAAAAAGCCATGGATTTACCTTTGGAGTAAATGACCGTGATCTCGACTATGAAGATGCAGAAGAACTTATCCGGGAAATCGGTCTTGATACAATAGAAAGTAATATTTTCTTTGGATTTATGTGTACCAGAAGGTTCAGTTTAGGGGCTGCCCAGATTTTTGAGGCAATGGTCCCCTATGTATTATCCATACGTTTAAAGGAATATTTTGAAATCAGCGGGGTATTATCATCTGTAACAATAAAGTATGATGCATTAACCTATTTTAACTATATTTTAAAACGCAGGGCAAACTTTGTAATAGAAGTGGATGGAGATGAGGTCTTTCGATTATGGGCGGGGAAAGGAAATTCCACATACCAGAACATAGAAGTATTCTGTAAAACAGATAGCAGTGCATATCCCGGGAGGGGACTGAAACTCACCAGATCAATAGCTTTTGCACGGGTCCTTACAGCTATTGAAGTTATAAATGTTGTTGCTTCTGTGATAAAATTAGCCCAGGTGAAATCCTTTGGGGAGGCGTTATACGGTGTAACGGATCTTATTGGTTCTTCCCTGGATCTTGCCTCCCAGATGGCTGTTTATGCTAATAGTGTAAAAACATTGGGAAGTACTGCTGATGATATTTTTGTCCAGGGAGGTTCCCTTGTAGCAAAAAAACTCAGTACGACAGGATTGGCTGTGATAGGTGTCATTTCGGGGGTAATTGATGCAACGTTAAGTTATGTCGATGCCGGGGGTGCTTTTTCCGAAGGTGACAGTGACAGGGGTTGGGCTCACATCGTCGAAGGCACCGGGGCCGTCATCATGGCGGTAGGTGCTATTGTGACCATTGCAGCCCCGCCCATAGGGGCATTAATTATTTTAATCGGCGTTATTGTAAGGCTTTTAGGGGGAATTTGGGCTTTTTTTGCCACAGACGATGACCGGGATAAATGGCTAAAGCATTGTGTCTGGGGAGTGCACTTTCATTCCGAGCATGATGAACGACCTGATTGGGCATTAAAGCCCTTTCTGGAATGGGATGATGCCCCGGCTGCATTCACGTATGTGCCAGAAATATATTCAAAAAATACACCAAGTGCTTTATATAAATGGGCAGGAGATATTGAAACCCAGATAAAATCCTTTAACCGTCTTATCTTTAATTACAAAATCGAGATAAATTATGATGAAAATGTTGTATATGACTTATTCAATGTGACACTTTTAACAGTTGAAATTACCTTATCATCCTATCTAATTAATCCAAAGCTTCTATTAACTATCCGGGTAAAGCACCCGGATAAGCCGAACGATTCCCCGGATAATTTTACTATAATAAATAATAAGAATGTTTTTGAAGTACCCGAAGTACGGATTATTACAGAAAAAGAACAAAAAAAGGTCTTTCTTTATTGGTGCGATCTTTCACAGGGAAAAACAAAAGAATACCGCATGGAGCAGATCAGGAAGGCTTATTATGATCAGGCGGATACTATTATTCCCCATATTATCTGGGTTTATAATTTACACGAAGAAATGATGAAGAGATTCGTATTGTTGTCATGGCGTGGAATTTATGGTTATTTCGAAACTCAATTAACTGCAGATAATCTCCATAATGATATATTTAGAAAAAGCGATGTAGTAGGAATAAAACGCCCTGTATGAGAGTATTTTGCTATCATTTTATTTTTGTATTTCTTTTACTTCTCTTGCTTAATCCTTGCGGGTGCCAGGAAGAGTCAGGTCTTGATAAAATCCTTAACTATATTGACAGTGGAGAAACGGAAAAAGTTCAGAAAGTTATAAGCAAAAGTCAAGATCTGCTTCATAGCTTTACCCCTGATGGATTAACATTACTACATTATGCTGTAAAAGCCCGACAAAAGGAAATAGTGGAACTATTACTGCAATCCGGAATACCTGTTGATATACAGGATAAAGAAGGATATACCCCTTTATTCACCTCCCTCGAAGGGAAAAATACGGATATCACCGAGTTGCTTTTAGAAAAGGATGCATCACTTACTTTCAAGTATAAAGAACTTGTCACCCCACTCCTTTATGCTTCAGAAAAGGGGAATGTTGCTGGTGCAGCTTTACTTTTGGAACATGGTGTGGATGTAAATGAGGGAATGGATTATAATCAAGTTATCATTCATCCCCTTGGTATAGCTGTTGAGGCCAATAATCTCCAATTAGTTAAATTATTCCTGGACAAAGGGGCGGATGTGAATGCATATTTATCGGATAAAGTGTCTCCCCTTTACCGGGCTGTGGAAAGCGGAAACATAGATCTTGTTTCCCTGCTCGTATCAAGGGGAGCAGATGTGAATGCACCAAACAGGGGATATAATACAACAGCATTAATTCTGGCAGCAGATTTAGGGCACAATGATATTGTATCTTTTTTAATTAAAAACGGTGCACAAATTTCTCTGGCTGATGAATATGGAAAAACACCACTATATGTTGCTTCTGGTGATGGCAATATGGAAACAGTGGAATTATTATATTCACTCGGTGCTTCCAAACATGATATTTCCATGAGTCTATGCAGCGCAGCAGGAGGAAATCAGTATGATATATTTATGTACCTGGTTTCTATAGGAGCTGATATTCATTTTAAAACCACTGACGGGGCAACAGCATTGTATTATGTAGCTGAAAATGATGCAATACAGATATGCCGGTATTTGATTGATCATGGAGCAGAAATAAATTACCAGACAAATTCTGAAAAACAGACACCCTTGATGCAGGCGGTTTATTACGATAGAATTACCATTATTAAAATGCTGCTTGAAAATGGTGCCAAAGTAAAAATAATAGACAGTCATGGCAATACTGTATTAGATTATGCAAAAAATCCGTTTATAAAAAATTTATTGGAAGAATACCTGCCCTGACAGTTTTTATGCTATACGATTTTTATAACATCTATAAATTTCTTATCTATAAAAAGGGGAACGGGGTTGGACTTACTTTCAGGTAAAAATTCAAGAGTATACAATAATCCGGGCTTTATACCATCAAAATGAAGGGTAATACTATTATCTCCTGGTATCTTATCGTCCTTGACCTTTTTTTCCTGCTTATAGCTGCCATCATCACTCTTTAGTATAAAAGTATCATTCCACTTTACCTTTTCCGGGTCCATAACAATATCAAGATCAGTAAAGAATACGTATGAAAGAACCGGGCTTTCCTCACTCTCCACATTACAATAAGAAAGTTTAAAAATATATTCAAGCTTATCATCCTTAGTTAATAAAGAAAGATCATCATAATACCTGGTTTTCCATTCATAAATAAGTTTTCCTTCTTTTACTTCAACCAATTCACGAAAAATATAATCATCCTGCTCTGTTTGATTTTTTTTATAAATTTTAACAGTTACATTTTTACCATCTTCGATATTTTTCACTAAAGCTGATACATACAGCAATACACCCAATTCTGCCTTTGTTACTTCAACTTCCTTCTCTTCATTATCAATCCATAACCATTTCAGGTCATTAAACTCCGGTTTTATTCTTTCTATTTCTATGGTAGAACTTTCTACTTTATCACATCGAAAGGACTTTGCAGAAAAAAAATATTTTATTTCATCTATCTCTGCATCCATTTCTGGCTTAAAAAACCTCGTTTTCACCTCTGCTTTCCCATCCACATTCTGCCCTTTCAGTACCACAACAGGGGCATCCTTTTCCCTGTCCGCGCCTTCTTCCCATATGGTAAACGTCACATTGGCAAGTTCATACTGGTCAACGCAATCAACGCACAGGGTTACTTCTTCTCCCACCTTTGCCTTATCTTTATTCCACTTCGGGTTCTTAAGTTTTGGCTGCTTATCCGCCTGCTGTGTCTTTGCCTTTGTGGTTACCGGTTCCCCGTTATTGAATACCGTGCCCCCGTCCTTTTCAAACTGGTCCGGGTCCATCCCGGGCATCAGGATGGGGAGTACCACCGGTGCACCGACTGCTATAATCGTACATGTCTCCTGGGGCTGCGGGTCGTTGCAGGTCTTGACCATGCTTCCCAGCACCGCAGCTTCCTTCCCGTTTATCTTCACATTCGACACCACCCCGGAAGACACTTCCCCTTCATTATTCGGATTTTTCTTGAACTTCACCCCGGGCGGCATGGCTATATGTCCCGGCGTATCAAACTTTGATTTACTCCCC
>JAFGQK010000408.1 GCA_016935735.1 Spirochaetales bacterium
AATGCAAACAGGGCAGGGAATTACAGACCCGAGGAGGAATTTTCAGGAGCTAAAATAAGTGAGCTTGAGGTCGATCCATTTGAAAAGGAAACAGTAAACACATCTCCTTCAGAAATACAAGTTATTGATATGGATTTGAATACAAATAAAATAAAACTTATAGCAGAAATGAAACCCGACATGAAAATGAAAATATCAAATCTAACTATATGGACAAGTAGAAATAGTGCATGGGATGACAGTAAGGTCGAAAATATTACAATAAAAGGAAGCGGTGATTTTTCTCATAAGAATATTTTAAGGGATAAAGAAGTTGGAATTGATGCAGATCAAAATATTATAATAAACAATGACCAGGAAGGAGAAAAGGGAATAAAATATTCATTTTATTCTGACAACGAAGAAATCAATGCCTTTTCCGTGATTAAACATTTTGATGAGGAATATAAAAGCGATGTCATTGGAGATTCTTTATTCACTACATTTGTTTATAGCCGTTATGCGTATAATAGCGATAAGGACAAAGTATATAAAACAGGTGAATTACTGCCCAGGGTGAAGCAATTAATAGAATATGATCCGGATCCGGCCTTTAGTCAGTATAGAGATGGTGGTGGTTATACAGGAAAACCCGGGGATGCAGGTGACGGTAAGTTGAGTACACAATGGGAAATTAATGAAGGCAAAGATGTGCAGCTTAGAATAAAATTCAAGCATTTGTATTATGTGAACCTGATTATTATTAATTGGGGAGATGATTATGCAAGATCATATGAGATAAACGCAAGTATTGATAATAAAGTGGAGAGGAAGGCTATAATAAACGTAGCGGATGGAAATGGTGATGTCGATGTTAATGTCGTAAGCGAACCGGTTCAGACGAATTACCTTACGATATGGTGTAAAAAACCAAAAGAAAGCGGGAAAAAATATTCCATAAAAGAAATAAGAGTATATGCAGGACCTGATTTTGTCGAATATACAGTGGAACAGGAAAACAAACAATTAAAATATATAGGAAGTGGAACAGGACTATTACCGGGTTACGGTTTATGGTCATCCGACTTTACTGATAACAACAGTATTGGTGTGAGTCATTTTATTTTTAATAAATCAATACAATGTAAAGAAATACAACTTATTGATAAAACAACCTGCGGTCATTTACGAATAAATGAAGTAATGGTATTCCCGGAAAATCCGATTAATTACAGCATAAAGAATGGTTATAACATTCCACTATACGAAAATATAGATATAAAAATTGATAACCCGAACAATAATGAAGGATATGAATGGTATAAAAATAACAAAAAAGTAAAGGAAGATGCAAAGTATATACTGATAAACAATAAACCATCTGATTATTTATTGCTTAAAAAAAGAACAGAGGAGGGTAGGGAAAATCATAATTGGATAAATATTTTATTTTCAGGTATGATAAATATACGGCAAATCGTTTTATGGGAGAATGATGCAGCAGCTTCAGAGCACTCGGAACTATATAATAAAGGCATTAGTATGTATCATGGTCCGGAAGAACTGGGGAATTCAATATTTTTTACCGATAGCCAGGAGGCACAACATATAAAGGATTTATTCGGCGCAGAAAGTAAAAAGATTACAACACCCTTTTTTAAAATATTGACCGATGAAGGTGGTCAGTATAAGGATAAGAAAGTAGGAAATCCAATAGCGTATTCGCCCATGGGTATAGATTCTCCAAGGACATTTAACTACAAGATGTATAAACAGAGAGAAGCAAGAATAAAATATATAGATAAAATGAAAGAACAAAATAAAGATGTAAGTAGTTTCTATCCCGATGAAGGCAGGAATGGAAAGACAACATTGGCAATAGACTCGAACAATATTTTGAATTATGAGTTTTCCTACGTAAATGAAGCCCATATTCTTAATGAGTTCATTAAAAGTATCTATTTTGATGAGAATAAAATCTATAAAGACTTTACTATTGATATTGGAAAAGATTTGGCGAAACTACCGAAAATCGATAATGATATAATTAAACCATATTTACCGGGTGTTTACTTGACAAGCAAAAAAGGCTATTACGATACAGAAGACAGTCCAATACATATTGACAAAGTAGCCGGAGTGGATTCTATTGGTATGGTATCCGGGATCTTGTCTATGCTGGATATAAATACATACCCGGAGGGAAACCCGGACAAAGGAATAGTTAATTTATTTAACAAAGATATGGGAGATGAAATAGATACCTATTATAAAATGCAGGCAGCAAATAAAAAGGGACTTGATGCGAATGGCAAACCTGCTTTTTATATATATAATAAAAATAAGGATGGTAGTTATTTGCAGGGAGAGTATCGATTGAAAATCTCGGATATCGAAAAGTGTACAGTTATAGTACCCGAGATTAAGAAAGTGCAAGAAGGAGATTTATTAGTAAAATACGATGAAAAAGGAGAACCTCATATTGGAATCGTCGTGGCAAAATTGTGGGAAGATACAACACCATCGACAGTAGAAGAAATGATGAATAATATACTTGTTTTATCGATCAGAAAAGGTTTCCGAATGGCACTTTTAGGAACATGGGGCAATGGATCGAATATGTTCGGCGGCTTTACGGAAACACCGGAGTTATATCATATAAGAAGATTTGTAACGATGAAGAAGTATACAGATACATATGTTGATGATGAGGATTGGGAGGTGGTAAAACAATATGTGGATACACTGGACTGTGATATTTTCTTACCGCCGGATCCATATACTGCGGGACAGGATTTACATTGGATTCCCAATACAGATGAAATCCTGGAAGGAATAAAAGTAAACATAACAGCAAAAAGTAGAAACCAGGATGTCGATATCAGCGACAGATACAACATCAAGCTGCTTCCACCGCGGGATTATGGATTTGAAAACGGTGGAATTGAAAAAAACAGTAATAAGAAGGAAAATATATATGTAAACAAAGGCAGCGGGATAATATACTATGCATTGGATGAGACTGATAAAGATGAGAACGGCAGACCAGTACCATATGAACTTGCATCGTTTGTCCCAAGGAATCCAACGGAAGAAGGAATTGAGTGGAAAGATCTGACAAAAGACACCTATTATAGAGTAAATTATAATTCAGAGTATTTTAATAATGATGGAAGCGGAAAAGATGATGTTGCCCTGAAAGTGACAAATGAAGGGTATCTTTATTTTGTTTATAAAGATAAGGATGGGAACATAAAATCAACACAGACATTTGGGGTAAAAGCATTCGGTAATGTAAGACCAGGGGATGATTTTCTGTTGAGGTTTGGATTGGTAGAGGGTGATGACATTACAGTAGATGTCAAAGAGGGTGATTTCATGGCGTGCTACGATAAAAAGATGTTGTGGCGGGCGAATTTGTATGTGGATGAAACGAAACTGGAAAATGGTAATCCAAGTGGAAAGGAAGATTGGAATGACAAAAATTTTTGGATTGGAACTCCAGAAGATCCGAACGAATGGGAACAGGAAGGATCGGCTAAACCCGGTGGGCAGGTATCTATCCAACCATGGTTGCAGCCAGGAGGTACTTTTTATTCATGGGAAGATATAGAAGAAGGTATTATAAAAAACCCCTGGACAATTGCTGAAACAAAAATTTATGATGCGATATCTTATAGCTATGCAGGAGATACTTTAAAAGGTTTTAATGACAAAATGATTAATCAAGCCAAGAACTTGACAAAAGTTCCACCTGATAAATGGTCTGATTATTCAGTAAGCTCTTTTGTTCCATCCTATCATTTCTATTATTCACAACAGGTAAAGACAAATTACACATTTTATGGAAGGCTGACAGAGGATAGATTTAATACAACGATAATCAATAAGTTTAATGATATGAATGATCGTAACGAAGTTAAAAGAAACTTTATCAAATCGGTATATATAGAAATGGATGGCATTATGTATTTGAAAAATCTTATACCGAATAAAGATAAGAAGAAATCTCTTAGTGATGATGAACGGATGACATTAGAAGCATATCTGAAAGAAATAAACTATACCTCTGAATCCGGGCAAAGTGTTAGAATTACAGTAAAAGATGAAGATACTACTACACATGATGCTGGTATTGTATGTGATCAGCTTATATCTCAAGCAAAAAAATATACGAATAACAAATATAAAAGCAGTGTTTACACTTATTGGGAGGTTGGTACTGAAACAGATGATATTAATCCAGATAATGATAATGAAGGGCATTTAACAGGAAATTTAAATTATCTTGTACCGGGAGATGTGGTTCACTATACAGGGCATATCGGGATAGTAAAATCTATTGAATATACTGATGAAAGGAATACTGTGATAGATAATATTAAGATTATTAATTCTACAACATGGTATGATACTTGGAAAGTTCAGCAAAGACAGACAGTAAGAAGTTTCCTCGGAGAAGCCAATTGTACATTAGGCCGTATGGAAGAAAATTAGAAAGGTTGTAAAATATGCAAAAAAATATATATATTTTTCTTTTATTATTTTTCTTTATACATCTATTATGTGCTGATATTAATGAATATAAGTATGATCTGGTTAAAGAAATAGGTACAGGCAGCGGAAAGAAAGAATTGCTTGGTTATGTTGAAGGAATGCCTCCTTCCGGTCCAACATGTTTTGCTATTTATGATAATAAAATATATATAAATGACAACAAAAATAATAGATTGGCTATATTTGATAATAATTTTCATTTTGAGAGAGAGATTAAAGTTGATAAGTATTTATTTGCCGGTGTGGATGAGATGGTGATTGATCCAGATGATAATATTTACCTGGATGTTGTGGGAAATGATAATATAACAAAGATGACACCGGATGGTAAAATACTATTCGAGATATCCCGTGTAATTGAAATGAGTCATGAACATCTTTATTTTATTGATAAATATGCTTTTTATTATGATAATAAAAAGAAAATTGGTTGTATAAATAACAAAGGTGAATTGTTTGGACAGGAAAAAGCACTTGAAATACTCGAAAAACAGGAAGGCTGGATGGAAGGTTTCTTTACAAATACACCCCATGAGGATAAATTTAAAACCTTTTTAAATAGCAATAATCTTATATATATAAATAGTAAATTATATATCCGGGATATTATTACATTTGAACAATATATCAGCATAATAAAAACTAATTTTAAAGGTACAAAGTTTATTAAAGATATTCATAATCAAAATATGGCTGGTATTAGAATAATAAAATTTAATGGTTTTGATAATGAAAATAATTATTATTTTGAAGGCCGGTACAAACAAGGTAATAGAAATTATTTACTATTATTAATTTATTCTAAATACGGACAATTATTAGACTGCTTTTATAATCCGATTGGAATCGGATATAAAATTATCGCAAACGGGGATATCCTGTTTATGTCATCTGATAAAGAATCTGTCAGATTTTTAAAAATAGCTGCGGCAAGCCGCTGGCGTTTTGCCTCCACTGAAACACTCGACCCCCCCACACCCAAAGCCCTCACCATCACCGCAACCTCCTTCGTAGACTGGAAAAACACCTACACACCTGCTAAAGCCTTTGACAACAACCTTACCACCGGCTGGCTTGAAGCAGCCGAGGGACCTGGTAAAGGGGAATCCGTCACCCTCACACT
>JAFGQK010000051.1 GCA_016935735.1 Spirochaetales bacterium
CTGGTCTCTTTAACCTGGCGGCCAACGCTTTGTTATTTTGCTTAAAATCTTGTTATTTTAACAAGATTTTAAGTCAAAATAATATATTCTGATATTCTTGAATAATTCCTATCATTTTCCATCTTCGATATAGTATTGTTATTTTAATGGATCTGGCTTGCAAGGATTTATAACTTTTACTATTATTTCATACCCTTCATCCCTCTCTTATCCCTGTATTGCTGAATGCACGACAATCAGGATCTGCCGAGAAAATCCATAAACGAATCTGACCTTATAAATATTATAGTACATTCCAATAAACAGGAGCAATAAAAGTTTGGCTTCAGTCTTATTTATTTTCCTGCTGTCATGAAAATAAAAACGGATTTCCTTATCCTGCAATAATCAGGAATAAGGAAATCCCTTACGATGGTCTGTTATTTGTAAAAGACTGGATTTAATAGAGATACTGCAAAATTTCCATGTCATGAGCTGAAAGAGTTGTTGTCCAGCGGCTGAAATTCATGATACTCCAGGTATAGTAATCTGATACATGTGTCATGGCAAGATTGTGGCCGAGTTCATGGATTGCACGTTGTGTTGCTTCCTGCTGGGACATGGTGCTATATCCTGGTGTGTTCATATTCACCGTAACCCATTCCCCTGGAACAACAACAGATGGATACTTTGTGAAGGGAAACTGCCCCTGGGTAGCGCCTGAGCCCTGTGCATATACCGTGATGACATGAGTGGCAGACGATTGTTTATATACATCAAAATGAACTGAACAATTGGAAACACTGTTATAGTTGTTTTGCGCCTGCATAAACGCTGTTTTAAACTTATTGTGTACAGGATTGGATGAACTGAAACCGGAAAAGTTAATCCAGATATTACCGACAAACCACTGGATTGGCACAAGCGAATAGACATTATACGGCGAAGGAGTTCCTTTTGTCGCCGGAAAATCATCCTGAACAATGAGCTGCATTCCATCCGGGTGATTTGAAAGATCACAACTCATGACAAAAATAAATCCGGTAAGCAATAAAAAGAAAATAATATAATTTGCTTTCATTTTTTTCCTCCTGCCGCTTACTTTAGCATGACCGAATGTACATTGTCAATGAGCAGGAGAGGTCGATATTGTTCCGGGGACGAAGCCGGTCTGGTCCTGTATTTTCGCCGGGGAAACCGGGAATGGAGATTGCTGTTCCTGGTGACCGACCAGGGACAGAGTTGGGTCTCCACGGCAGGCGAGGAGCAGGAACCAATGGTTTCATATGGTAATAATTCACTTGACATATATACATATTATCACTCATAATTTTTCTTTACCAGCAAAAACCGTAAGGAGTGTGTGTTGAAGAAAAAAGAAAAAGTTTTGTTTTTTTCATTATTTATTTTATTCTTAATTATCGTTGTATTTGGCTTTTATTCTTATATAAAAATTGTTCCGCCTCATATAGCAGGTTATAAAGTTGAAAACGGTTTCATTAATTTCACCGGTTTTGATTTCAGCAGGTATGGGATGATTTTATTGGAAGGAAACTGGAAATATTCCAATAAAGAAATGAAAAACGGGGATGAATATCCAGATACCATTACTGTGCCCTCACATTGGAATAAAAAGCTCTCCACCGGGGAAGGGTATGCTTTTCTTTACCTGGAAATACTCGTCGATATAAAACCGGATCTGTACGTATATATAAAAGATGCAAAAACTGCTTACGAAATTTATATAAACGGGGAAAAAGTTGCATACAACGGGAAATTCGGAAAATCAAAAAATGAAAGCATTCCCCAGAGACTTCCTGTTTTTTTCCAGCTCCCTGAGATGAATAGAATCCGCTTTGTATGGAAACTATGTAATTTTTATGAATTCAAGGGAGGTCCTGTGAATACTCCAGTTATCGGCACCAGGGATGCTCTATCAACTAAATTATTGTTTCAGGATTTAATAGACATCCTCTCCATAGGAATATTAATCTTAATCACCATATATCATTTCCAATTATGGATATTACGCAGTAAGGATAAGGAATACCTGCTTTTTTCCATATTCAGTTTTCTTATGTTTCTCCGGTTATTTGTATTAAGTTGTTTTTTTGAAAGATTATTTCCTTCCCTGAATAACGCGCTGTTCATTTTTGAAATTCATTATAAGGCAAAAGCAATATCAATAACTTTGGGATGGATATTTTTTATATATTTTTTTTCCAAGCTTTTTCAAGATTACTTTAATAAAAAAATTATCTATATTTACTGTTTAATTGGAATTTTTTATTCAATACTTATTCTCCTGACAAACGCAAGGATTTTTACCTCAGTCGCCTATCAAATGGAATGGCTTTTAATTCTGGGTTGTCTTTTGGTTATATATGCAATAATCAGGGCATATTTATCGAAAATAGAAGGAGCAAGTATTCTTTTATTTGGCTTTACCATTTTTTTCGGGACAATTATTAATGATCAATTGTATAATAACGGAATTATAATCACCGGTGATCTGGCGCATTTTGGTATTACTTTTTATATGCTCGCACAATCCTCATTCCTTGCATTCAGGTTCTCTCATGCAATGGACAGGGTGGAAAACCTGTCGGTAAATCTTCAGAATGAAGTGAACAATATGACAGAAGAGATGCGTCTGCAGAAAACCCAGCTGGAAATAGCAAACAAAGAATTAAGAAAAATGGATGATTATAAGACAGAATTATTTCAGAATATTTCACATGAATTAAAAACACCATTAACATTAATCCTCGGCCCGCTGGAAAAGCTGCGGGGGAATAAACAGTATAGTATGAAAGATAATAAATATATCGAGATTATTCACCGGAATGCCAGGCAGCTAAACACACTTATTAATCAGATACTTGAGTTAACAAAAATCGACCTGGGAAAAACCATTGTGGAGATGGAATGCATTGATATAATAAAATATGTAACCTATATTAAAGAGTCATTTGAATTACAGGCAAAAGAAAAGAATGTTCAATTATCTTTTTCTACAAATGAAAAAAAAATAATGGTAAAGCTGGATAAAGAGAAATTTCACATAATTATTTCAAACATATTATCAAATGCTTTTAAATTTGTGAATATAAATGGTGAGGTGGTTATAAGTATTAAAAGAATTAAAAGCGATAATTACCCGGAACCCGGGATTCAGATAGATATTCTGAATACCGGAAGCAGTATACCGGAAAGTGAACAGGAAATTATTTTTAACCGGCTGTATCAGAGTACATCCAGCACTTTTCATAAAACCGGACTCGGTTTGGGACTTGCACTGGTAAAAGAATATATATTATTACATAATGGTGAAATACATATTGAAAGTACCCAGGGGCAATGGACTAAATTCATCATCATCCTGCCCATGGAAGTTGATATTACAGAAAGAAATGATAAAAATATCATCGAAAAGGAATCACTCGGAATTGAAAGCAGTAAACCTGCCATTTTATTGGTAGAAGATAATGATGATCTCCGGTTTTATTTAAAGGATAATTTAAAACTTTATTTCCAGGTTATTGAAGCAATTGATGGTAATGATGCATTCCAAAAAGCCGTTGAAAATAAACCGTCTGTTATTATAAGTGATATCCTTATGCCCAATAAAAATGGATTTGAATTATTAAAAGACCTGCAGGAAAATGAACATACCCAGGATATTCCTTTTCTTTTTATCACGGCAAAATCGTCATACGAAGAAAAAATAAAAGGCCTGCAAATGGGGGCTATTGATTATATAAACAAACCTTTTCAGATAGAATTGTTATATTTAAAACTTTTATCAATAACAAAAAATACAAAATTCCAGTCGAGCAGAATAAAAAATGAACTTGAAAACAAAATATCCAGGGTTTTAAGGGAAAATAGGCAAATTGACAAACTTACCGCTTATTATACATACAATATCAAGTTAAATGAAAAAGAGGTGATAGACCTGCTATTAAAAGGAAATGAATATAAAGAAATTGCACAAATGCTACATATCTCGGAAAATACAGTAAAAAAAAGAATATCACGTGTTTATTCAAAGTGCGGTGTACAAAATAAAATAGAGTTAATGCGGCTGTTAATGGATTTATCATAAACATTACCCGAAAGTGCCCTTTTTTTACCCGAATGTTCATCTTACATAATTCCTTTGAAAATATATATTCATGATTAAGTGTTTTCAATTTTAAATTAAAACACTTACCCGGTCCGGTCATTCAATGAGATCATTAAGAAAAAATGAAAGGAGGGGAAGAAAATAAAATACCAGACCGGGAGATTTAAACATTGATGACATTGATGACATTAATGTCATTAATATCATCAATGTCATTTATACAAAATAAAATTTATGGAGGAGAAATTGTATGAACAAGAGAGTCTTTGTATTTATTTTTTGTGTTCTCATGATAACTGCATTTTTTTCAGGTTGTAATCTGAATACAGATTTATCAACAACTGGAATGGATAATGAGTTCGCAGCAATTGATAATGGAATACCCAGGGGAGTGTCTGGTTATGCGATTCTATATACGAATAAAAATTATGAAGGAAATACTATTTCAGTTATAGATAATTGTTCTGATCTGGCAATAGGCAGTATTTCATCTGTTAAACTTATTGGATTAAACAGAATAAAATTATTTGACGGCGATAATTATAAAGGAAAAAGTATTTATCTGACAACTTCAGCACCCAATTTGAGTGATTATAAGTTTAATAATGAATGTGATTCAATTCAGATTTTTCCTTGCGATGTAACAGTGAAATATTGCAATAGTAACGGTTCGTATCTTTCACAATATTTCAGCAGATTCGCAGGTGAAGAAATTCATGATGTTTTAACTGTACCGTCGTTTACCGTTAGTCCGAATACTTTACCCCGATACTTTCGGGAATGGCGTGTCAGTTACGGGAGTGCTACGTTATATACGCCGACAACCAGTAACCTCGCTGCAAGAATTGATGGTGTAACATCAGTCGAAATTATGGCCTGGTATTAAATCGGGAATAAATCATGAAAAAAAGCTGCGGAATATTCTTTCGCAGCTTTTTTTATTCAGCGAACTATTTACAGAAGAATTATTACTACACAGCGAAGGCTTGAGCCCACAACCCAAATCAAGAGAAGCAGGAAATAATTTATACCTGTAATTACATCAGATCCAGGAAGGATC
>JAFGQK010000052.1 GCA_016935735.1 Spirochaetales bacterium
CTCCTTAATCAACATGAAAGTACATCAATCTTCACTAATCCTATCCCTATTTTAGTGTAAATGAGTGAGGATTAGTGGTTTTTTTTTTAAGAAGTAAGTGAACTATTAAAAAAAACCTTCATGAAAATAAAAATGTGTCAAGAGGTACTACCTGATTGGAAATTCCCACCCTCAAATGTAATGCATTAATACCCTTGACTTTTTGTCAAACATCTGTAACTGTAATGAATGAATTCCAGAGTATATTGGAAGGGAGTGTATGGATAATAACGAAAATGACGACAAAAGTACTCTCACAGGGCAAAAACGGCAAAAACTGAAAAGTTCCGAATTATTTGGAGGGAAAGCAGTTCTTATTATACTCTCGGAAAACTTTTTTGGAAAATCATTTGTTATAAACAAATCGGTTATGACAATTGGCAGGAATAACGATTGTGATATTTCACTTAATGATCCTCTTATCAGCTCCCATCATTGCAGCATTGAAATTCATGAGGATGGAAAATATTATATTGAAGATATCGGATCAACAAACGCTACATTTATTAATCGAAAAAAGCTGAAGAAAAAGATAGATCTTATTTATGGAGACCGGATCGTTATCGGGAAGACTATTTTAAGATTTTTTCTTAAAGAAGATGTAAGTGACGGATAGAAATTCAATTCTTTTTATAAGCGAATGACTATTTTAAAAAATTGATATAAAAAAGTTGCCTTTTCGCTTTATTAATAGTATATTAGGAATATAGTTTTTTCTCAAAAAAGAAGAGGTAGGGGTAAAATATATTCATTCACAAAAGGAAAAACTCTTTTTAGGGGAGGTAGAGTAAGGTGTTTCCTTCTACTTTCATAAAAAGAGTTTTCATAACGTGTAAAAAAGAAGAAGGAGTAGATCTGTGGAGCCGGAAAGAAGATGTTATAAGAGAAAAAAATTCAATGCATTTATTGATTATTCAAGTGAAAAAAAAGCTGAATCAAAAAACATAAGTATTGGAGGAATATGTATTCTTATAGACCATCATATCTCGGAAGGAACGATTCTTTTTCTGGTTATTCCCCTGAAAAAAATGGGAATTATTCAGGTGATAGGGGAAGTTATCTGGTCAAAAAAGGTTTCAGATAAGAAATATGAAGCAGGAATTGAATTTCTTTCGTTAAATGATTTTTCAAAAGATAAGATTTCGAGTTATATAGAAGAATAAAAAAATTTCACCAGGAAAAAGAGAGGAGTATTGAACTTTGAAGGAAAAAAGGAGCATACAGCGTGTTGAATTTCCTTCTGATTTTAAGAATTCAACAGATATTATTGCTGTAAAAGATGTGAGTGAACATGGTATATGTGTTATCATGAATGAACCGTATGATGTTGGCAGGTACTTTAGCAGAAGTTTTCTCCTTCCCAGCGGTGCCGGAATTAATATTTTGGGTAAAGTGATGTGGCAGAAAATAAAAAAGCATAATGAGTATGAGACTGGCATTCAGTTTATAAGCCTGGGAAGTGCAGACAGGGAACATTTAATGCGATATATTAAGAATGCCAGAAAGTAACCAGTAATGGTCTTGAGTGTCCTGTAATATACAAATGTAGAAATTATAGATAGAATAATTTATTTTGACATGAACAATTGCACACAATAAGGATTCGTTAAATGTATATTACAGGACACCAGGGTAAAACATGAACATAGATTATAATTCCCCTTTGATATCAGAGAAGAACATTTTCACATTAATAGTGACTTTTATTCTTTGATACGTGTGGAAATAAATATTGATTTATATCCGGATTATCCCCTTAATCGCTGTTCCACTTTGATTGATATGCGGGATCCAGTTTTTCATCAATATTATCCACAGTACCTTTTTCACAGAATGTTATATTTCCCGAATCAAATTCGTAAATCTCTATACTGTGGCTATCTCCAGAAATAATGGTTTCCAATAAACGGGCAGGAATCTGTTCATTATTATGAATCCCGGATTCATCGGATAGTGGATCATTACATGCTGTTAAAATCTAAAATAATGATGTTATTATCAGAATGCTGGAAAAAAAAAGAAATCATTTTAAGGTTTTTTTGCCTGACCTGTTTCTTAACGGAAACGACACGGTATGTAAGATTCTCCTGGATTATGATTCCGGTACGTTATGCTGCAATCCCGGGGATCAGGTATTTAATTGGATTATTCCAATACATCTTGCATAATTGTCAATTATAACACACATAGTAATACATTAACATCCATATGGAAAGGTATGGACATTTTTTTATATCAAATAGTGAAAAAAATTGATGAGAAATGCACTTTTTTTAAATTACAAAATATACTGGAATGGGGTTGCAGGGCAGTTATTATGAATTTAATTGGAAAATGGTTGTATTCAAGGTATTAAGGTGTTAAAAACCAGGACGATAATTCCTGTCAGAATGGATAGTATGAAAATGATAAAATCCTTAAGTGGTAATGGTTCAGATAGAGGCCTGGCTTCCTCTGTGTAACACCTTGCTTCCATGGCACAGGCGATATCATCCACACTTTTAAATACGTGGCGAAACAGCGGCAGGCTTATTGAGATGATCCTGGAAATGGGATTTCTGTTTGATTGAATACATCGCGCTTTCCGGGCTTCATCGACCTCGCTTAATTTGTCGAGGAGAAGGGGAAAGCTCCCTATTGTAAGACTCATTAATGCCGCAATACGTGCTGCGGGAATGAAGGGAAACAGGGAAAAAAATGAATGCAGTGTGTTCTGAAGCTGGCTTATCTTTGTCGTTGATGTAAGCAGCAATCCAAGGAATATCACCATGCAGAGTTTAAGGATGATGTATTCTCCTGCCAGGAGTCCGGGCAGGGAAGGAACCGGTATGACCTGTGCGACAAGTATCAATCCACCCTCTGAATACGCCCGGACCATAAAAATAATGAGCACGAAAAGGGAAAACCGCATCAATTCTTTCATAACCTGTTTTATCCCGATTTTTGCTGCAAGGAGAAGGAGTAGCTCTGCAAACAGGATAATGAAAAGGAAGGGAAGCTTTAACAGGAATATGATGATGCTGTATATAAGTATTATTACAAGTTTGATTCCCGGGTTTGTTCTGTGAAGAATGGAATTCCCTGGTATATAATGAAAAAGGATCATGGTATACCCAACTCCATAAGCCATGTCATTGTTTTTACCTGTCTTTTTTCACCATACGGTTTGTGAATATTAAAATCACTCACACTGTTTATCACCTGTTCCGGTTTCCCGTCACGAACCACTTCACCTTTATACAGGATAAGGAGCCGCGTTGCATGGGCAAGCATTTTTTCCAGATCGTGGGTCGTGAGGATGATGGTTGTTCCTTTTTCATGAAGCAAAAGAATATGCGAAAGTACCTGCTTTACACCGGTATAATCAAGGTGCGAGAAGGGTTCATCAAAGACAATAATTTCAGGTTCCATGGCAAGAACACCGGCTAATGCAAGACGCTGCTTTTCCCCACCGGAAAGACTGAATGGAGGCCGGTCCTTTTTTTCCTTAAGTCCTGTCTCAATAAGGGCGTCCTCCACCCGCTTCTTAATTTCTTCCCGGGAAAATCCGAGATTCCGTGGACCGAATGCCACATCATCTTCCACAGTCTGTCCCAGGATCTGGCTGTCTGAGTTCTGGAACACAAAACCGATTTTTTGCCTGGTGTATCTTAAGTTTTTTATTACCGGATTTCCGTTAAGGAGTACTGATCCTTCTGTTGGTTGGAGAAGACCGTTAAGATGTTTGACCAGCACTGTTTTCCCTGAGCCATTCTCCCCGGCAATGACAATAAATTCCCCTTTGTTTATTGTAAGGTTAATTCTATTCAGGGCGAGTGTACCGTCAGGAAATCTCTTGACCAGGTTTCTTATTTCGATCATCTTTCTGCTTTTATAAACATGTCCCATTCGGACTGCAATGCTTTCCTGACAGCCATTGCTGCTATAATTTTTATCCCATCACCGATTAAAAAAGGAACCATTCCCGCAAGGAAAGCATTTTTCCAGGTCATTCCCATTTGTATTTTTAACCATGGAACCCCGAATCCATAGATAAGGAGTGCAGTAGCGATTGCCGCAGCTGTACTTTTTAACAGGGAGTAATTTCCTTTTTCTGAAATGATCCCTCCTGTCCAGACTGCCGGCAAATAGCCGATCAAATATCCTCCCGTAGGACCAAGCAGATGAACAATCCCTGCCCCGCCCTTGGAAAAAACCGGGAGGCCGATTATACCGCAGAGAAGATAAATCCCCGTACTTGCAAGTCCCCATTTACCCCCAAGGAATAATGCTGCCAGGATGACAAAAAAGTTCGTAAGTACAAGCGGGACCGGACCAATGGGAATAATGATATACGCACCAATCGCCATACAGGCAGCAAAGAGTGCAGAGAGAACAAGCATTTTTACCTGATTGTGAGCTACCATTTTCATAAGGAGAGTAACAGAGAGTGTGAAAAAAGTCAACTTTCCAACAGGATGAACAGACAGTAAAAGGGGGCGGGTGTTTTCACCCGCCCGTATAATCCGCTTTAATATGAGACAGCTGCTTTATACTCTGTCTCCCTTGTCTGGTTTGTTTCCTTTTCCTTGCTGAATAGTGGCTTGAACTCTACATTATTGGCAATAATATACACCCTTGATTTTCCCTGCCCATTGATTCCTTTCCACCGGTCCTGTTTAAGCCGGCCAATAATCCTCACACCCCTACCTTTTTTAAGGCCTTCGTTACATCTGTTTGCAAGCTTTGACCAGACAGTTACCTCAAAAAAGGATACCTCTTTCTGAAACTCATCCTCCAGTTTGAAAAAACGGTTTGTTGCAATTGCAAACTTGCAGACAGGTGTACCCTTTGGCGTGTGAGTCAATTCAGGATCCCTTACAAGATTTCCTTCTACCAGAATTGAATTAAGGTTGTTCATATATGCCTCCTTAAAAAAATTATTTTTCACCTTTATTAACGCATCAAAGTTCCGTGCTGCATTGCTTTTGGTAAAAAAATTTTCATTTTTTTTTAAAAAAAGAGGCAAAAAACAGGAAGAATTCCTGATGTACAACCTTCCATTACCTATCCCCTTGCCCTGTTGTATGCGCTGATTAATGCCTTAATACCGGCAAAGCTGATATTCGTATCGATTCCTGCTCCCCAGTATTTACTTTGATCCGGTAATTCAATCTGTACATATGCCGCAGCTTCGGTTTCCGATCCTTTTCCGATTGCATGTTCGTGGAAATCAATCAGGGTAAAATCATCAATACCATCTGCATCAAGGGCATGAACAAACGCACTGATCGGTCCATTACCCTTGCCCTTTATTTTCTTTTTGTCTCCTTTGTATTCTATTTCCACCTCACAGGACAGATCATGATCATTCTCATACTGGATACTATGAATATGGATTAACTCAAGGGGTTCATGGTTATTAAGGTACATATCCTTGAAAATCCGGTATACCTCGTCGGGGCTCAATTCCCTGCCCAGTTTATCTGCCATTTTATTCACTTCTTCACCAAGTTCGGGGTGCATTAATTTGGGCAGTTCAATACCAAAATCCCGTGACATGATAAAGGCAACACCACCTTTCCCACTCTGGCTGTTTATACGGATTATCGCCTGGTATGTTCTCCCGATGTCTTTGGGATCGATGGGAAGATACGGGACTTCCCACCTGGCATCAGGATCGTTTTTCTTCTGCTGAAGATCCATCCCCTTTTTTATTGCATCCTGGTGGGAACCGGAAAAAGCCGTATAAACAAGATCACCGGCATACGGATGCCGTTCATGAACAGTCATGCCTGTACATTCTTCATAAACTTCCCTTATGTCAGGTACATCATGAAGATTGAGCCCATGGTTAACACCGTTGGCAAACATATTCAATGCAACATTCACCAGATCCACATTGCCTGTCCGTTCCCCATTGCCGAACAGGGTTCCTTCAACCCGGTCGGCACCGGCTAAGAGTCCCAGCTCTGTTGCTGCCACACCTGTTCCCCTGTCGTTATGGGTATGCAGGCTCACAATCGCTTTATCCCGCTCTTTCAAGTGCTTAATAAACCATTCGATCTGGTCTGCATGGACATTCGGGGTTGTCCACTGGACCGTATCTGGAAGGTTAAGGATGATTTTATTTTCCCGGGACGGCTCCCATATTTCCATTACTGCTTCACAGATTTCAAGTGCATAATCTGTCTCTGTATCGGAGAAGCTTTCCGGGGAGTATTCAAGACGCACCTCTGTCCCTTTTACTGCCGAAGCCAGGGATTTGACAATTCTGGTACCGGTTTTCGCTATTTCCTTTATCTGTTCCCTGGACATGTTGAATGTCACTTTGCGCTGGAGAGTGGAAGTGGGGTTATAGAGATGGAGAATTATCTTTTTCGCTCCCTTCATACTTTCAAATGTCCTTTTTATAAGATGTTCCCGTGACTGTACAAGGACCTGGAGCCACACATCATCCGGCACAAGTTCATTTTCGATTAATATCCTCATAAAATCAAAATCTATCTGTGACGCGGAAGGGAATCCTACTTCGATTTCCTTTATCCCGATTGATACCAGTAGTTTGAATAGCTTTAATTTTTTATCGATATTCATTGGGGTTGCCAATGCCTGGTTTCCGTCACGCAAATCGACACTGCACCAGATAGGGGTTCTTGTAATGACATTGTCAGGCCAGGTACGATTCTTAATCCCGACCTGTGGAAATGGTTGATACTTTGCCATTTTGTTCTCCTTTTCTCCTGTAAAATAAAAAAAAGCCCGCTGCCGGGTTTGATTTCCCAGCAGCGGGCTTGCTTTTTCTCCTGTTCAGGCTACATCTGTTTTTCCTGTAGCCCCAGGCATCCGGTTGCCACTACTGAGTTTGTCCCAAGCAAACCTAGAAGCTTGCTTAATAGTAAGGTAAGGAGTAGGCTCTGTAGTGTTAACAACATAATGCCTTTATTATTCATCATTATCGTTTCTAAGGTAAAGCTAAAGGAATTATATAATAATGTCAAGTGGTTTGTATAATAAAAAAAACCTGGATAGCTTGTTAATTGGGTTGTGGGCTTAAGCCTTCGTTATGAATAATGTTATGGATATGGTATTGGTTAAGAATTTTTATCTATGCGAATCATCTTGTAACAGCTATAATAAGAATCAGCGACAATTGCATAATTCTTGCTTAAGGTAAATCCCAGGGCTCCTCCCATAACTGATGTCTGGATTGATCCGACTTCCTGCATTGCATAGGGATCATGTGCATCGACCACATATAAATCATAATTGCCACTGACATACAGGTAATTATCCTTGATTTTCATTTCAGAAAAGCAGGTGGAAGTACCGCCTGACAGGGTCATATCGCTGAATTCCACAGGAGAGGCAGGATTGCTTATATCAACAACAGAAATTGTTCCATTATTAAAAATAATAAAAGCATAATTCCCACTCAAAGCAATCCCCTTTGGGTATGGGGAAGTTGTTTCAAGGGTCGCTTTTAAAACAGGAACTGCCGGGTCACTGAAGTCACAGATTTTCATCTTCCCCGGTGAGGTATATTCGGCAAAATAGAAGTACTTATTCCGGACAATACCCCATTGTGCATTGGTGGTTGCAATCTCGCTTTTATACACTATGGCGGTCGGGGTACGGACATCATACACAGCGACCGTCGACCCGCTGCAGCTGTACAGATATCCGCTTTCATAGTATACCTGGTATGCTGAAGAATATCCCAACGTTTCGGAATCACCTGCTATAATAAACTCAAGATTTGAACAATCAATTGACAGAACACATCCATAAGATGGATTTCCTCCTGGATCTTTTTGAACATATGCATACATCCCATCTGTTGTAATCCCACCTACATATACTACATTAAAACTCCCCTCTATTGTATATGATGGTGGAGTTGAAAAATCAATAACATTGAACGTATTTTCTCCGGCAGTATAGAGATAATCACCATTTTCTATAATAAAGTATGCATCACCACTAATTACATTAATTGGTCCGGCATCATATAGCCCGATAATATCATATGGGGGCGGTTCCAGTGTTGGTCTTGGCGGCGGGGGTTCGGGCGGGGTATCATCCGTATCGAATAAACTTATAAAAAGGTTGCATCCGTTGAACAGGATAAACAGGACAAAAATGATGAGAAAAAGCGGTATATTTCTTCCTCTCTTCTGTTTAATTTTCACTCTATACTAGAGTATAATGATTTTTTTTATAAACGGCGACTTTTTTTGGGTAAAATTGAAAGTATTTCTCTTATTTTTTGTCTTCTATTTTCGGGGCAAAAAGGGCACTCAGGTGTTCAATCAACGATCCGCCCCCCATAAGGGAAATATTCCCGATCTTGTCGCAGATCTTTTCTATGACCTCGAGCTCTTTTAACCGGTAAAGGGTCTTGTTTTCCTCCATAAGCTTTGCTGTATTCAAAAGACTCCGGGTGGATGCCGTTTCTTCCCTTCTTGTTATGATTGTTGCCTGGGCATTCTTTTCTGCCAGAAGAACAGTGTTCAGGATCGTCTTTATTTCCCCGGGGAGAATGATGTCTTTTAATCCTGCAAAAAGAAACTCGATCCCGAAAATATCACTCTTCTGTTTCAGGTTTTCGAGCACAAAATCCCCTATTTCCTTCTTTTTCCGCAGAAGATCATCGAGTTTCATCGAGCCGACATATTCACGGAGCATAAGCTGGAGCAGATTATATATCTGAACCTGGTATTCCTTTATTTCCAGTAGTGCTTTTACCGGGTCAATAATCCTGTAATGGCAGACAAAATTGAGCCTTAAGGTAACCTTGTCTTCTGTCATGATTTCCTGGCCCGCAACATCCAGTTGCTGGCGCCGGAGGTCCGCCTTTATCATACTCACGCTTATGTTGTTATTCCAGAAATAGTACTTCCCGGGCTCGAGTATTTTCTGGAATTTATTATTGTAGAATAAGAGTCCCTTTTCGAAATTGCATATTTCAAAAAAAATAAACAAACCGGAAAAATCCCCCTTGTGGAGTAAAGACAACTCAATATCTTCATCTATTTCCGCTTTGTTTTTATCGATGATTTTAAAGCTGTTTTTATGAAATACTTTCCAGAACGCATATTTCCCGGGTGAATACACTCCCCTGAACTTCCCGTCCTGGTAATACAGGGCGAATTCATTATCCTTTACATCGATAATATCCAGTTCCTTTAGAAGTTCTTCATCTTCCAGAAAAAGGGAAATATCCTTTTCTGTCTTAAAGGGTTTGTTTACATCAAGTACTTCCACTTTATACCTGGCAGTCCAGAAAAAAGGATATTTCCCGGGCTTCAAGACCTTTACATAATCACCATCTCTAAAAAGCAGTCCCCGTTCATCTTTTTTAATTATCATCCGGTCCTCCCTGCAAAAGGTATAAACAACATACTATAAATACAATAGAAGATAATTGTATTAATCCTGATATTAAGTGTATGAAAAATAAGAGAGGTGTCAATATGGTAAAAATTCCTGCAAACCGGGTAAGTTCGTGATGAATACTACCTTAACACATGTGTGGTTTCTATGGTACCGCGGTGTCACAAAGTCTAATCCAGGAAAATACACCTGGCAAAAGAAAATTACAGACACAAAAGCCATTATAGTATCAACAACATCAGTATATCAGGAAAACCGGCACATACATCATGAAGGAGTGCTTAGCGGTCCCTTATTAATGATAATTTCCAGTAATTCAATGATATCAAGAAGTATTTCATCATCATATGTTTTTAATGAATTCTCGATTTTTGGTTCTACCAGCCTTAGAATCTGTTCCGGCAGGATTTTCCTTGACTTTTTTCGGATTAACTCCAATTCCTGCTTATTATATAGTTTGTAATTATTTTTAAGCTTTTCTATTAAATCGATTATTTGACTTTTTTGGCTTTCATTAATTTCTATTATATCCGGAATAATTATTTTTTCATCATGAGTCTGCTTGCTGGATGATGCGTCACCAATGTGAAAATGCCTTTTCTTTTCCAGCATATACGTGATATGTTTGTATAATTCCCTGGATTGAATCGGCTTTGAAATATAGGCATCACAACCTGCATTCAGATATTTCTGCTCATCTTCTTTCAGTGCATGAGCAGTCACTGCAATGCAATAGATACGGTTTAAGTTTTCCGAGTTTCGTATATAGGTAATCACATCCAGCCCGCTTAATACAGGCATCTGGATATCAAGAAAAACCAGATCATATTCAGCATGGGTATTTGCTTTTCTTTCAAGCATATCAATAGTCTGCTTTCCGTCTATGGCAAAATCACAATCAATACCTGCTCTTTTAAGCAGTTCGGAAATATACATTCTATTGGATTCATTGTCTTCTGCTACAAGGACATTACACGAATTGTCCTGTTCCAGAAACAGCTTTATTGTTTCCGCTGTATAATTTAAACTGTCAGATTTTTCTTTTGCTTTTTTCTTCTTTTTCATTGTTGCCGCTGTAAGGGGGAGTTTGATGGTAAAACAGGTTCCTTTTTTTAAAGAACTCTCCACCGTAATACTTCCATTCATTTTTTCTATCAGCCGTTTTGCTATTGCCAGCCCCAGTCCGGTTCCGCTGTATTCCCGTGTAAGGGAGGGATCCACACGCTTAAACATGGTAAAAACTATTTCAAGTTTGTCCGCAGGTATCCCAATACCTGTATCTATTACATCGATCACCAGCTTTTCCAGAACATACGATGCATTTATTATTATTGCACCTTTATCGGTAAACTTCACTGCATTACTGATAAGATTACTTACAATCTGCTGGATCCGGCATTCATCCCCAATTAAATATTCAGGCATTGAAGAATCGATATTAATGGCGAACTCCAGGTTTTTCTCTTTTGCTTTAAACGAAAATATGTTTTCCAGTGGCATGAACATGTGCCGGATATAAAACTCCTCTTCCATAAGTTCAATTTCACCAGCCTCGATTTTTGATATATCAAGAATATCATTAATCAGGGTTAGAAGAGTTTTCCCGGACTTAAGGATTATATTTATCTTGTCTGTATACCTCGGATCCACAATTTCTTCTTTTAATAATTGTGCGAATCCCAGGATCGAGTTCATTGGTGTTCGAATTTCATGACTCATACAGGCAAGGAATTCACTTTTTGCCCTGTTGGCGCGTTCTGCTTCTTCTTTTGCTTTTTTAATCTCATCTGCCGTTATTCTTGAATGACGGATCAATTCGGACAGCTTTCCAATAAAACAGCCGATAATAATCGTAATAATCATTATGAGGATACCAATGAGAAACTCTGTATTTTCAACGTTGGTGATTTCCATAATAATTCCATTGTAATAATTTGCCAGGAGACCTGTTATTATCGGAGCATAGGTACCGAGAAGCCAGCCGCTTATTGCAACGGGGATGAGATTGAGGGAAAAGATGATCCCTCTTTTTATATAAAGCTGTAGAACCATTTGAATAACTGCAAAGCAAATAAGCATGATAATGAATATTATAAGACGGTTTTTCCTTTTATCTTCAGAAAGGTATTTGCCCCATAATGGAATTTCTTTATAATAAGGTCTTCCTTCCGGAGAACTGGTTCTTTCTATTAATTTTGCTTTATGATAACAATCTGCAAGAACACCGATCCCGATACCGAAAAATATCATTACTGCTGTATAAATTTCATTAGCAATATAATAATCCGTGAGTTGAGCATACAGGATTACGACACTGGTTATATAATCCGCCAGAAGACCGGTGAGTATAGGAGCGAAGACACCGCCAAGAAGTAAACCACTTAAAGCAATGGGGACAATCGATAAGCAAAGGAATATACTTTGCTTTAAGAAAATAAGAAGAATAATACGGATGATTTCAAAAACAATAAAAACAACGCTTACAATAATAATCCGCTGTCTTCTTACATCCTGTTCTATATATCTGCCAAAAAGAGGAAGCTTTTTTTGCATTAATTCAGATTCACTCATTTTTTTATCCTTTTCTTATAATATAATAGATTAATATTTTGCTTGTAAAGTAAAAAATGCTGAAACCGGCAGGGTTTATCACCATTTCCGGGTTGTTATTCCTTGTTATTTCTGCTGAATAAATTATGCCGGAAAAAAATGGGTCAATGGCACAATACATGACTATTTTTACCTCCATCTTGATACTCTCTTGTATTTTCCAGTCCATGCAACATAGTAGTATATCAGGTTAAATCAGTCAAATAAAGATCAGGTACAGATATAGCAGATTTTTCCTTTATTATGTAAAATAGTAATATATGCTATTTTGATTTAAAATCTTGTTATTTTAACAAGATTTTAAATCAAAATAGATAAACGTTGGCTGCCAGGTTAATGAGACCAGTATAATAAAAATAACCTGGATAGCTTGTTAATTGAGTTGTGGGCTTAAGCCTTTGTTATGGATAGTATAGCTAGAAAAGAAAGGGGAATTTGATGAAAAAGAAGCCGGCATTTAAAAAAATCCGTCTCCTTTGCCCGGATGTCCCGGAAAAGGTTATCCGGGACCATCTTGCACGTCTGGATTCCCGCTATTTTACCTGTTTTACCATAGAGACTATAGCATTCCATATTAAGGAGCTGGCAGTACTCCCGGCAAAGCATCCTGTAAAGATTTTATTTGAAGCGGATGAATCAGAAATTATTCATTGCACAATTCTCGCATATGATTATCCGTATGTCTTTTCATTTATCACAGGGGTTCTCGCATCCATGGGATTCAATATCCGTTCGGGCGATATCTTTACCTATTCCCATACCAGTAAAAAAGAACATACACAGGGGAAAACGCATCCCTTTCTGCTGCGGCGGAACATCATCGACAATTTTGCCGGAAAAAGGATTTCGTATATGCCGGAAAAGGAATGGCAGGAATCAATCATAAAATATATGGAGGAGGTATTTGAATACCTGGAAGGGAGTAATCAAACTGCCTTTAGCATCCGGCAGGGCAGGGTGGATAGGGCCAAACAGCGGGTAAATGAGATGGTTTCTCACCGTCTTGGTGCTTTACGGATTGATACGTCTTCTATCCTCTTTCCCATCACTATCACTATTGATAATAAGAATCCGGATTATACCATTATGCAGATCGTTTCCCAGGATACGCCTTTTTTCCTTTATTCCCTGAGTAATGCCCTGTCTGTGCAGAAAATTTCCATTGAACGGGTGATTATCCGGACACAGGCAAATCGTATAGAAGATGAATTCTGTATTGTTGATGTAAACGGGGAAAAGATCAGTGATCCTCACCTGCTTGACCAGGTAAAACTCGCAGTTCTCCTGACAAAACAGTTTACCTATTTTCTTCCCTCTGCTCCGGATCCTTTTTCCGCACTTTCCCGGTTCGAGACCCTGGTCCAGGATATTCTGAAACTCCCGGAACAGGGGAAATGGTTTGATCTTCTCTCCAATCCCCGGATCATGCAGGATCTGGCAAGGCTTCTTGGTGCGAGTGATTTCCTCTGGGAGGATTTTATCCGTGTCCAGTATGAAAATCTCATTCCGATGTTCTATTCACCTGTTGATAAAAAGAAGTTTTCCAGGCCTCTTGAAACACTGGATGCCCGGCTTCACCAGGCACTTTCCGGTGCTGAAACATATGAAGAGAAGAGAGAACGGCTGAATGAGTTCAAGAATACGGAGATTTACCTTATGGATCTTGACCATATCCTTACCCCCGGGGAGGATTTTAAACATTTAAGTGAACGGCTTACCTGTCTTGCAGAGAGCGTCATTCAGGCAGCAATGGAAATCGCTTATGAAATGCTTATTGAATCCTTTGGAACACCGGCAACAATTGCAGGCATACCCGTAAGGTTTGCATTTTTCGGATTGGGAAAAACAGGTGGTGCTGCACTGGGATATGCATCAGATATAGAACTTCTTCTTATTTATTCTGATTCCGGCACAACGAATGGCAGACAATCCCTTTCCAATTCCGACTTTTTTGAACGGCTTGTAAAAAGTGTTATGTATCTTGTCAAAGCAAAGCGGGAGGGTATTTTCCGTATAGATATGAGGCTCCGTCCCTATGGAAAAGATGGTCCTCTTGCATGCAGCCTGCAGTCATTCTGTCAATATTACGGACATGGCGGCCGCACTCATGCTCTTGAAAAGCTTGCACTGGTACGTCTCCGGGTAATTGCAGGTGATAAGGATTTTGGTTCGCTTGTAGAGCAGGTCCGTGACGAGATGATTTATTTTGCGAAAGAAAAGATCAATGTAAAACAATTACGGAAAGCCAGGGAGTTGCAGTATTCGGAAAAAACCATTGCCGGTATATACAATGCAAAGTTCAGTCCCGGGGCACTGGTTGATCTTGAATATGATGTCCAGCTTCTCCAGGTAACATACGGAAACAAAAGAAAGGACTTAAGAACCCCGAGGCTTCACAAAGCTCTTGAAGCCCTGGCAGCAGCCGGGGTGTTGCGTGAAAAGGAAACAGAGCAGCTTACCGGTGCGTATGATTTTTTTCGCAGGTTAATTAATGGGTTGCGGATGCTTCGCGGTTCTGCCCTTGATCTTACGCTTCCCCCTGTCACATCAATCGAGTATAACCATCTTGCACAACGGACCGGGTACAAACAGAAGGGGACTATCCGTCCTGCACTTCAACTTCATCTGGATTTTGAGACCACCCTGGCCCTGGTAAGGATGTTTATTGAACATCACTTTGGCCGTAAAACCCTGCCCGGTCCTGTAACAGGGAATGCAGCAGACCTTGTTCTATCCGACAATCCCCCGGAAGAATTAATTACCTCAATTCTTTCACAAGCCGGGTTTAAAAATATTAATCGGGCTTTCAGGAATCTTAAACTGCTTGCCGGGGACGGAGCAAAAAACATGTCCGGCAATGGTGTAAGGAAGACTCTATTTGCCCGCTTAAGTATTCTTGCCGTTACTGTTCTTATCCGGACACCGGATCCGGATATGGCTTTGAACAACTGGGAAAGATACTGTCACGATCTGGAGAACCCGGAAGGACATTTCCACGGGCTTCTGGAACAACCGATGAGGCTGGAAATCCTCTTGAGTATTTTTTCGACCAGCCAGTATCTTTCGCAGATTCTTATTCAAAATCCGCAATTCCTGGATAAAGTAACGGAACCCGGCACCCTGCATCCGGTAAGAAACCGGGAAAACCTGGAAAAAGAATTAAAAGCATATCTTTGTGATACCCTGGAAAAGCATGAGTGGCTGCATCATATCCGGCTGTTTAAAAAGCAGGAGGTATTACGGACAGGCATCCGGGATATCTGCCTGCGTAAACCAGTTACCGATATTATCGCGGAACTTACCTCTCTTGCCGAGGTCCTGGTCCAGGCTGCCTTTGAAAAAGCATGCAATGAATTGCTCATGACTGAAACACCGGGAAATATCAATTCGTACGAATCGTGTACCCATTTTTGTATCCTTGCTTTCGGAAAATGCGGGGGGAGTGAACTGAACTACAGTTCTGATATTGATCTGATCGCTTTTTTTGATAACCGGGCAGTAAATACAACAGATGAAAGCAGCGGGGAGCAGATGCGTCAGTTTTTTACCAGGCTTATGGGAAAAATTGTTTCCATTCTTTCAGAGCATACTGAACAGGGGTATGTATACAGGGTGGATCTCAGGCTCCGGCCATACGGGAGTTCAGGCAGACTCGTTTATTCCTTTTCATCCCTGGTTGAGTATTATGAACAAAAGGCTTCTCTATGGGAAATCCAGGCCTTGCTGAAACTAAGACCTGTTGCCGGAAATATCTGCCTGGGAGATGAATTCATTTCCCGTGTATTTCCCCTCTTTGCCATGCACAGCGGAAAGGAAGAGATTATCCGGTCTATTGACAGGATGCGTCACAAGCAAATCCAGTCGATAAAAAAGAACATTTTTTCCGGTATTGACGTGAAAAGCGGGACTGGCGGTATTCGTGATATAGAATTCTTAACCCAGGGACTTCAACTTATTAATATAGGGGAATTCCCGGGATTGTATGAAAGAAATACGCTTAAAGCCATTGATTTGCTGGGCAGTACAGGTATCCTGCCGAAGGAGGTTGTCGATGATATAAAGAAAGATTATATCTTTTTAAGAAGGGTGGAACATTTCCTCCAGATTTACGAAGACCGGCAGGTGCATTCACTCCCGGAAGATCCGGCAGAACGTGAAGTGCTTGCCAGAAAGCTTTCGGGAACCGGGATAAGCCCCGGTCCCGGTAAGGTACATCCCGGAGGATTCAATCCCAATGATGTTATCAATTCCGTGGAAGAGTGTCTTGCCAGGGTAAGGGGGTATTATGAGAGGTATCTTTCAGGGATTGGTTGAACAATATTATAGTATCTTTATTTTTTTCAATGCTTTTATAAGGAGTTCTTTACTGAATACACTTTTGTCAATGACAGCATCAACACCCAGTGTATCAAGTTTTTCACTATAGCGCTTATAACTGCTTATAACGATAACCGGTATATTTTTATAGTTTTTGTCCGATTTCAGGAAAGATATCAATTCAATGCCATTCATAACCGGCATTTCAATATCAGTAATAATACAGTTTATTTCTTCTTTTTTCAAGATATTAATAGCTGTCCGGCCGTTCGATGCTTCATGAACATTTAAATCCCAATCCAGTAATATATTTTTTTCAGAAACCCTGGTAATGATCGAATCTTCCACAAGAAGAATATTTTTTAACCCGAAATCACGTATCCTTATTTCTTTTTTTGATTTTACTTTTACTATAGTTCCCGGATCATTTTCCAGTATACTGAATAATTTCGGGATATTAAAAACCGGAATTATATTTTCACTCCCTAAATGAACACCTCCTAAAATAACATCCATTTTTTCTGCCAGATAATTAATTTTCGTTATTATCAGCTTTTTTGCTAAAATTAACTCCGAGACAAGAAAGCCGGTGACCTCGTCTTTATGCCGGCAAATAATAATACTGAAATCTTTATTTTTATTATTTCCATTGGAATTATATAGTTTCTGTAAATCTATTAAAGAAATATCGATATCGTTAATGGTAATAAAGAAACGGTCTTTATCATCTTTTGAGGTTTTTTTTACCTGCTCCTGTCCTGCGTATATGACGAATTCAATATACGATGACGGTATTCCATATAACCTGTCATTTATTAAGAATACCGTTATGGGAATATATGAACTGACAAGAGGAAACGTAATGGTAAAGGTGGTTCCTTTCCCTTTTTCGCTGTGTACATCTATTTTACCATTCAACTCTTTTACCACTTTGGCAACGGCGTCCATACCCACACCACGTCCGGAAAATGTACCCACGCTTTTTGTGGAAAAACCCGGTTTAAATATAAGGGAGGTTATTCCCGGTTCAGCCGATTTTTCTGCTCCTTCTTTTGTTATAATTCCTTTCTTAATTGCATGTTGTGTAATTGCATTGATATCGAGACCGGCGCCGTCATCAATTACTTCAATAACAACAGTATTTCCTTTATTAAAGGCACTCAAATTTATTTTTCCTTTTTGTGGTTTGCCTGCTTTTACCCGGGTTTCTGATTCCTCAATCCCGTGAACAACTGCATTCTGTAATATATGTATAAGAATATTCTTTAATTGCCCAACTATGGATTCATCAAGTTCAACCTGTTTCCCTATTATGGAAAATTCTATTTCTTTATTTGTACTTTTCGCAACATCATGGACCAGCCGCGGAAAATAATTGAATATGGTTGATAATGGTATCAATCTGAGCTTTGTTATCCTTTCTTCAAACTGTTTGGTTGAAAGATCATAAAAACTCAGTTCATGTGAAAAATCATTTATTATTTCACCCAGCTTCTTAAAAGTAAATTCATTTTTTATCATCCCTGCCAGACTCAATTCAATATCCCGTAATTGATTTAAAACATAATTGAATCTGCTGGAATACATGGTAAAGACAGTACTTGATTGAATAAGATTTTTTACTTTTTCAGTTTTAATATTTATATATCCGGTTTCACTTTTCCGCATAACACTTTCATCATATGTTGATTTTTGTTCTGTCCCTGTTTTTTCTTTTTCAGGACGCGTCGATGTATCAACCTGTTTTCTTTCTTTTTCTATTGATTCCTCTATTACATTATATGAGTCAAGAGCAATATCTATTTTTTCCCCGGGTAATTTATCAACAGCCTTTTCTATTACATCCAGGATATCAAATATCGTTTTTATCACCTTATCACGTATTTTTTCATCCGCTGTTTCCAGATATTGAATAAAATCCTCTATTTTATGTACTGCCAGGCTTATGGATTTAAAACCCAGCATTCGGGCATCACCCTTTAATGTATGGATTTCGCCTTTAAGAAAATTAAGTTTATCCCTATCGATTCCGTGTGTTTCAAGATGGATCATGGTATTATTACAATTCACTAAATGAGTTCGTGTTTCCTTAATAAAAATATCATAAATATTTGATTTCATTGTATTATTCCCTTACAGATAAATATGAAAATGTAATGAGCACAACAGGTTTTTGTTTTATCTTGATTATTCCCCATGTATAAGGATTCTTCTGTCTTTTCCTGATATACCCGGGCATAATTAAAACATGTGAAAGGGGCGCTTCAATGATATGTATACCGCCTGACACTGCCAGGATGATTTCTTTATGATCCGGCAGGGACTCAATGAAAATGAAAGAATCATACAAATCATCTTCTTCCTTAAAAAAGGACCTCATTGTAAAAAAATTACTGCCTTGTTTATGATTCCCTTTTATAAATTCATTTATTTCGTTATTATTCAAAGATTTCTCGGTTACTTTTTTTATTTCATAGAGATCAATCCCGATCCAATAATTTTTTCCCTTAACACATAATATTCTAATAGTTTCTTCCATAATGACATAGCAATTATGATAAATAGTCCGATTCAAATAATGCCGGAATGTCCAGTATTATTACATTCTCGCCTTCATATTCAAACTCTTCATTATAGTATAAATTCTTTCTCACATCTTTAACCGATTTGATTTTTTTTATATCAATTGATAGCAAACCTATAATATCAAAAAAAAGAAAGCATACTTTTATATTGTTTTCAATGACAACTCCTTTGATATAATCCTCTTCCCCGGATTTTTCCCCGATTATCGAAAGAAGGGAAATAACCGGGATAATCTCTCCCCTTACGTCTATAATGCCGCTTATATATTCAGGAATGAAGGGCAGGGGAACAACTTCCTTCCTGTCCTTTAATTCGATTACTTCATTCAGGTATTCTATTTGTATTGCAATTAATCCCTTGCCGCTGTCACAGATCAGGAAATCCTTGATAATAGTCATTGATGTTGTATCCGATGTTTTCCTGTCCCTTGCCTGTTGAATAAATGTATCGATACGTCCTTTTTCCATTATATTCTTTCTCTTTTCTTAACATTATAGTGAGTATTATAACTGTGTCAAATTTATTTTACCGGAATTTCTGTTTCTTTAGTTTATAAAATGTTATTCTCTCTTTATTATAGGTGAA